>CAKORQ010000193.1 GCA_934101445.1 uncultured Bacilli bacterium
TGATTATACGGCCTTGCTTAATTTAGCAGCAGATATAATGGGAGGTAATAAGGATGAGTAAAACTTTGGCAAATGCTTTTAATATAACGAATAGTAATCTTTTAAAATTAAATGATTATGAAATATTTCAGGATAAAGAGACTTTAGAAAAAATAAAAAATGATATAACTTTTAGTCTAATTGATGAAGTTTCTTTGGGCCTTAAAGAAGTAGATATTCATAGTAAGGTTGTTGAATATACTAAGTCTTTAAATCTTAGTACTTTAGAAAAACAGTATTTATATAATTTGATTGATAATGAAATATATGGAATTGGTCCAATTACGGAGGTAATGAATGATCCTTCGGTTAAGAAGATATTTGTTAATTCACCTAGTTTAGTTTATGTTTTAACTAATACGGGATATCATCGAGATCCTTCTATTTCTTTTATTAATGATGAACATATTATTAAAACGGTTACTAATTTAGCCCGTAAAAACAACTTAAATATTTCTTTAGATGATACTTCTATTTCTTTTAAAACTTTAGATGATGCGAGAGTTACACTTTTAATACCCCCGATGGTTTCTAATCCGGTACTTACAATTAGTAAGAATGATAAGACTTTAGAAAGTATAGAAGAATTAATTCGTTTAGGAACGCTTACTCCTTATATGGCAAGATTTCTAGAGGCTTGTGTTAAGGCTAAATTAAATATTTTAGTTTGTGGAAATAAGAGTAGTGGCAAAAGAACTTTAATTAACACTTTATTAAATTTTATTCCAACTAATGAAAGAATTGTTTATGCGGGGTTAAAAGAAAATTTAGACAGTACTCATCAACTTGTAAGTACTAATACTTCCGATATTAATGTAATTGAGGCATTATGTCCTTCTTACTTAATATATGCTAATAAAAATGCTAATACACTGTTAAAGTTAGTTAATAAAGAACAAGGAATTATTTCTAGCTTTGATATTCGTAAATTTACTTTAGAAAATTTAGTTACTAACGTTTTATTAGAAAATCCGGATATGAAAGAAGAAACGGTGGTAAATAGTATTTATACGGGGTTTGATATTCTAGTGTATATGGAAAAAGGTGCAGATGCTAAAATTAGAGTAACAGGCATTAAAGAAATAGCAGAGCAAAAACTAAGTGATGTCTTTGTTTATGAAAATAATACTTTTAGTTTAATAAAAGAAAATAATTATATTTATAAAAAGTTAAAAAATAATGGTAATGACACCTTAGATGATATTTTTGGGGTGTAGTTATGCCAATTTATGTAATTCAAATTGTTATTGCTTGTATAGCGATATTAATAGGTATTTTTCTTTTAAAACTTGCTAATACTTTAAAAAAAGTTCACCGTATAAGTAAGTTTAGTCTAGATATTCCGAAAGATAATACTTCGATTTTAACTAATATTACGAATAGTTTTTTTAAGGTTATTCATAATTTAAGTGCGGGGTTAAGTCATTATAATTTTGTTAATAAATTATCGCTTAAGTATGATAAATATATTTTAGAAATTAATAGAGATAGAACTAGTCCAGTAGATTATTTTACAATTAAATTATTATTAGTTATTATTACTTTATCTTTATGCTTATTAGGGGTAGTTTTAAGTATTTTGCCTGCTAGTCCATTTATTTTTATAGTAGTTTTTCTGGCTAGTTATTTTTTACCTGATTTATTTTGGAAATATTTATATATTAAAAGAACTAATAGAATAGTTAAAGATGTCTTTATAAGTACTAAGTATATATATTATGGGTTAAATAAGAAAATGAGTATTGATAATGCTATAAGTTATGCTATAAATAATTTAGATGGGGATATTACGGATGAATTAGATAAGATTTTAAAGGATTTAAAACATAATATTAGTTTAGAAGATGCTTATTATAAGTTTTATAAACGTAGTAATATTAAAGAAGTATTAGCAATTTATCAAAGTTTAAAGATAGCTAGTCTTCTTAATATTAGTTATGTTGAGGCTTTTAAATATATTATAAATGATAATATTAAGGCTTATGAAGAAAGAGAACATATATTTAAGATTGTTGATGTTTATAATTATTTATTTTTAATTGTCTTATTAATTCCTTTATTAGTATTTATTTTCGGAATATTTATTAATTTAGATTATTTTGCTAAGTTAATGAATGGTAAGGGTTTGTATTTAATGGTACTTATTATAGCATTATATAGCATTTATATTTATATAATTAAGAATATCTTGGAGGTTAAAGATGAATAATTTTGTTAAAGTCTTATATCCTAAAAAATATTTAGTTAATTTAAATAAGAAGATTATTAGGTTAGGAAAAGATAATAAGATTAGTATTGATGCTTTTTTAATTACTCGTCTTTTGATGGAATTTATCATATTTATTGTTCTTTTATTAATTC
>CAKORQ010000194.1 GCA_934101445.1 uncultured Bacilli bacterium
GGGTAGAGAACAACCACTAAGCGTTAAAACTCCCATGAAAATTAAGCCAATTTTACTAATGTTTTTCTTCATTATTTTTCACCTATCTTTCTAATTTCATAAGTGTTAGCATTTTGTCTTTGTAGGCTATAAGAAGTAAACACGCCAATAATAGACAATAAGTATCCAGTAAGAAGACCATTATTAAATATTTTATGAAACTCAGTAACTGTCTTTAAATAATAAGGAATAGCCTTATAAGCATCAAATAATCTAATAACATAATCACTCTTATATAAATTATAAATATAAATTGCACAGTTAATTTCGTGAGCTACTAAAACCATGAATAAACCAATACCGGCAGAAATAATAATTCCTGGTAATTTAATGTTGTGAGCAAATTTTTTATAAAAAACCGCTGCTCCCATAGTAATAGCAATCCCTGCAATCCCCGGTTCGATGCCAATAAAACCAAATAAAATCCATAGAAGAATTCCCGGAATAGTGCCAATTATTGCCCCGATAATGCCCAGTAAAATATTCTCTTTTGATTTATTATACTTTTCTTTTTTGTAATTAGTAGCCTTCTTAACAACTTTATAACAATCATTACAATAAAAACTGATTTCTGAATCATTATCAACTAGAAAGGTTTTTTTAACTTCTTTACAATGCCTACAAACTTCTAAAGCCTTATCGTCTTTTAAATACTTTCCAACAATCTCTAATAAAGGATTAATAATTTCCGGTAAATATTTTTTATTAGTAACTGAACCAACAATATTAAGATTCTTATTATTATAACTAACAATCGCATCCTTAACTTCTTTTTTAATACTATTTGTTAATTTAGTTATATTACTATCCATTTCTACACTGAAACTTAAAGTATAAACACTAGATTGACTATCATACTTTACTAAAAAATGATAATCGGTTATACTGCCAGCAAAGATATTGCTCCCACAGTATGTAGTGTTAGTCCCGATTTTTTGCGCCATTTTCTTCATTCTTATCTTCCTTTTCTTTTTTCTTCGTATATTTTTCATAAATACTTTTTAAATATTTAGGATTAATTGTATTTCTTTCTCCTTGGGCACCAAGTGTTTCAAATACCTCGGTCATAAAACCTTGAATTTTTCTATTAACCATACAATTATCTCTTACTTTATTCCAATAGTAGTAAGCAGACATATCAGTATACTTCTTACCTTGATAATTTTTCGAGGCCGCAATCATATCGCATATCATTTCAACGGCATATTTATAGGGTATTACCGGGGCCTTTAAGGGGGCGGCATAATCAAACCAATATTCATGATGGTGCTTGTTCCGGCCCTTATGATGAAGCCAAGCCTTTGAATATCCCTGATCTTTTTTAGCGTTAAGAATAGGTGAGTATTTGCCCTTAGCATAATATTTAACACCTTCAAAAAATTCTGTCGGACTGTATTTGGATAAATCATGAAGTAAACCTTGTAAAGGAATCCCAGCCTTGCAGCAAAGAATAAACACTTTTAATCGGTGCTGATTAATCGTATGTAAATGTCCAAAGAAATTTAAAAAGTATCGCATAGCATTATTCCTTTCACCATATTCATTATAGCATTTCTCTTTTGATGTGTAAATTAATGATTAAATATTCTTAACTCAAAGCCTAAAAAAGAATAATAAAAGAATTTTGAATAAATTTATAATTATTTTAAATAAGGAAGACAAAAGATAAATATTTTGATACAATATTGCTTGATAATAATAGTAAGAAAGGTAAGACTATATAAATAGTTAGGACTAATTATGAACGAAGAAAATAAAAAAAACATTGTTAATAACGAATACGATTACTCTAATATATTACCAACTATTGATAATATAACTTATTTAGTAGCATTTTGTGATAACATTTATAATCAATTTTTAAAATTGATTGAAGCTGATGAAGAAAAGAATAAACCGTTTAAAGAGGAATACAAAGAATATAACTTTAAAAAAGCTTATAGTAACTCTTTTGCTGCCAAAATAAGAATGCAACCATATAATATCATTGAATGTAAAGATATCGAAGACTTTAAAAGTGCTATAAAAAATAATAATTTAAAACATGTAGCAGGTCTTAATATTGAAATGAATCTAGATTTTAAAAGGGGAATTAGTGATAACTTAATTACCCATGAAAATTCTTTTATTATTTCTTTTAACCCTTACGATATTAAATTTAAAAGAAAATCTAATTATAGTGATATTAACATGACCAAGATTGAGGATAATATTAAAGCTATTCTAAACAAATTTAGTGTAGCTAACTGCATTTTCTGTGATAAATCGTAAATATTAGAATAGTATAGAGG
>CAKORQ010000195.1 GCA_934101445.1 uncultured Bacilli bacterium
AATGTAACTATTATTACCTTCAGCATAAGTTTTTATTTTATTTGAATTATTTACTTTTCCATTAATTGTTTCCATAAAATTTAGCCTGCCTTAAAAGTTTATTCTATCCTAATTAATTATATAATGCTAATACTTAATTGTAAACAAAAAGACTAAGTAAAATATATCTACTTAGCCGTATTTATTAATAACCTAATTATTATTTATATTAAATGGCATTATATCACTAGCCTTAACCCAAGCCCTGGAATTTCCAGATTGATCTGTAACATTAGCAATAAGACTAGAAGGATCTACTCCCATCTCTTTACTAGTTTTATAAGCTTGATTCATAACATCATCAATACTCATATTATCATTAATCTCAACTTGTACGTCAACCATATTTCCATCATGATCAAATGCTTTGAAATTTTTAATAACTGAATTACCATCAAACATAATTGTCGTATTTAAATTTTTGGCATTTTCGCCACTATTAGCATCATAAGCCGTTTGATATCCAGTTGTAAATGTTGGTTCTGTTCCGAAAGTTTTACCATACTTACTAGATTTTACTGAAATTCTATCACTTTCATCAGCAAAAGGATCTTCATTAACAAGTGCTTCCTCATAGTCATCGACTCTTTTTGGATCAGGCTTTCCTTCATTAGCAAGCGAAACTTTATCTAAACCTTGTTCAATTTTCGTATCAGATTTTTTATTGTTAAGTAGTGTTGCTAGGGATGCCGAGCCAATACCAACAGCACCTAAAACAGCACCTACTTTTCCTAATAAACCCATAGCCGATTTTAAAGCAAATGGTGCAACTTTACCAGTTACATCTACGAAATCTGCATAAATCATTCCATCGCCAAGAGCCTTAGCCGCCCCAACAGCCGTGCTAGCAATTGGTGCCAAAGCAGAAGTAACAGCAGGTGCTGAAGTCAAAGCCGTACTTACGGCGCCGGTCGTAGTTAAAGCCGTCGTTGCAGATGCCGCAACAGGAACTAAGGCTGTTTCCGCCGCTCCAGTAGTAACTAATGCGGTTGTTGCAGAAGTAGCAGCAGGAAGTAAACCAATGGTCTCACCAGCTGTTAATAATCCTCCTCCCGCTGCAGCAACACCACCAGCAGCAATAGCAGCACCTACTGCTGTGGCAATGCCATAAGCCGCAACTACGCAACCAGTGGCTACACCAATTTTATTACCAATATCTCTAGCTTTTTCATAATCATACGAATTCTCTTTTAAAAGATTTCCTATTTTTGTATTATCAAAGAAATAATCAGCACGTTCTTTAGAATGTTCCACATTTATATAATTATTTGCAGCATTCGTTATCTTTTCTTCTAATGAAGAATAATTTGGATTGTTTTTATTAAAAGCATCAATAGCCCTAGCCCCAAGTCCGACAACTTTAGAAGCAATTTTCACGCCAAAATCAGCAACCGTCTCTACTAAACTATCAGCCCCTTCAACAACAGAAACAACTCCAGTTCCAAGTGTGGCACCAGTTTTCTTTAAAATACCACCAACATCTATTTTATGAACCGCTGTATCAGTAACAGCTGCTTCTTCGATATCCGAAAAATCCATAACTTCCGTCGAACTTTGTATTCTTCCTAAATAATCAGTAGTACTTGGCGAAACATAACTGTTATTACCTTCAGCATATGTTTTCATTTTATTTGAATTATTTACTTTTCCATTAATCGAGTCCATTTTATCACCTCGTAATCCTGCTTGATTATTGGAACTATTTATTAACTAAAACTTCTTTTAATCTGTTTTTAAATTGTTTTTCCTCATCGTCAGAATAGCCTAAAGCAAAAATCTTTGCTATTTGTTCATGGTTAAATAAAAGGGTTTTATCTGAACTTACTACACCCTCTGGATATAAACATCCACAGTAGTCATACATTTTTGATTTATCATCATCAGCAACAGTACAAAAACCAGTTATCATGACTCTTTTGGCTCCCCCATTTAACATTACTACCGTTCCTATTGGTAAAAATTTTTCTGTATTCATATTTCATATCCTCTTTTCTATTATCACTTTCTATGATTACATCTTAATTATATAATATTTATAAGTTTATAGCAAACAAAAAAAGAAACAGCGAAAGCTATTTCCTTTGGGCATATAACTAACTTTGTGCTGTAAATGAAGACTCAACACTTTTGAGCAATTGACCATATTTGGTTTCAGTATTGTGAATATTTTTGTCAAATGCTTCAATTAACTCATCAATTTTAGATGATAATTTATTCTTTACATCTTTAATAGAGCTTTTTAGATTTTCTTGTTGATTTCCACCTACAAAAGCAGAATTATCAC
>CAKORQ010000196.1 GCA_934101445.1 uncultured Bacilli bacterium
TTCTAAGTGTTTCTGTTGCCACAGCAATAATTCTATTACATCTATAAAGTGTACAAATTTTTTTCATTTCTTCTAAGCGCTTTAATTCATTTTTATTCATAAAACTTTCTCTTTCATATTTATTATAACGCAATAACAAATTATTTTTAAGTAAAATATTGTTTTATTTTGTAGTTTACACTATTTTGCTACTAAAAATCTTTTGGGCTTATTATAGTTGGATTGAGTTATTAATAGGAAGTATCTTTACCAAAAATCTAACTGAAAAATGTAGACATCGGGCTAAGTCTACATTTATTTTAAAAGTTTTCTTATTATTTAATCTTAATTATTTGATTTGCTTATACATTAATGTAATTAATTTTTTCTTTAGTTTTCGCTATCATTATTTTGATTGTTATTTTCAGTTTGACCCTCGCTAAGACTATTATTGTTTATTTCATCATATTCTGGAATTCCTAAAAGGCTTCTGGCTTTAGCAAGTTGAGTATCAGTATAACCTATTATGTTTTCCTCATCATCATATTGATATTCAATTTCTACACCGTAATCAGGACTTATTCCGTATTCATCAATACATTCATTATTCGGAGTTAACCATCTTGAGGTTGTATATTTTACTAAAGAACCATCACTTAGTTTTTTAGTCTGCTGAACTTTGCCTTTACCATAAGTGGTAGTGCCTACCGTTGTAGCACCATATGAATCTTTTAAAGCAGCAGTTAAAATTTCACTAGCGGAGGCGGTAGCCCCGTTAACTAGGACGATTACCGGATAGGTGCGGTGAGTCTCAGTTTCATCATAATAAAATTTAGTTTTGCTTGCTTTGCTATTTCCTTCTAATCCATAAATTGCCTTACCTTTTTCCAAGAAAAGACTTGCGGTATCTTTGGCAGCGGTTAAAAGGCCGCCACCATTATTCCGAAGATCGAGAATTAAGGATTCTATGCCAGAACTTTCTAAGTCATTAAGGGCATTTTCTACTTGCGATGTTAGAGTATCACTAAACGAGGAAATTAAAAGATAACCAACTTTTTTATTATTTCCTTCTAAGATTTTATAATCAACAACTGGTGTTGCTAAAGATTGCACTTCTACTTCAACTTCTAGAGTTTCTTCTCCTCTTAAAATAGTTAATTTTGCTTTTTTGTTAGGGCTTTCTTTAATTAATTTGGCAATATTATCGCTAGACATTTCGCTGATGTCTTGACTGTTAATATGCGTTATTTTATCACCTTTTTGTAAGCCAGCTTTAGTAGCAGGAGTATTGGGGTAAATTTTTTCAATAAGGCCAGAATTAGTTCGACTAATAGCAATACCAATCCCTTCATATTTACCATTTAAGGATTCACTTAGATTTTTAGCATCATCTTTATCTAGGTATGACGTATAATTATCGCCAGCACTACTCATAAGCCCAGATATAGCTCCCTCGATGGCAGTTTTTTTATCTACAGACTGATAATAACTATCGTTTAAAGTAGCGTAAACATCCAAAAATTCTTGAATATTTTCATCTTTTAACAGGGTGTTATAAGATGTCCCGTTTTTCGTACTATATTTATGATTTACAATAGTTCCACTAGCGATAGTACAAATAATTCCCGTTAATAAAACCATAATAAGGGTCTCTTGTAGTGTGAATGTTGGTTTTTCTTTATATAAGACAGCGTCTTCCTTTTTATTTCTGGTGGCAGTACCTTTTTCTGCTGCGAAGGGGGCGTCTTCTGCATCTATTCCTAAGTCTAACGTGTTAGGAGCAGAAATTTTATCTTTCAGATTAACATCGATATGCTTAGGACAAGTTTGAACATCATAATTTTCATTATTGCTTTTTGTCTCATCTAAGTCTTCCTGTTCATTAACTTTGTTAGCCAAAACATTATCATGATTCAATGAAGAAGATAGTGAGTCAGAATTTGTCGGGTTTCCAATAACTTTACCCGATTCTATAGTTTTAGAAGTTACATCATTATTTAATCTATCTATTTCTAGATTAACATTATTAAGGTTCTTACCCCTGTTATTTTCATTTATTTTATCCATATATTATCACTATTCCATCTTAGCATATTTTTATTTTTTAGAAAAGATAAATAAAAATATTTTTATTCATCCCTTATAGTTTTAAAAACATTTGTTATTAAAAGATAATTTTAGAGGAGATTATATCAACTATCTCTAAAATATATACTTTTTTCAATTATTAAAAAAAAGACTCTGAACATTAATCAGTGAATAAGTCAATAAAAAGTGGACACAAAAAAAGAATTTTTAGAACCCTAATTCGGCTTTATACTGAATTGGGGTTT
>CAKORQ010000197.1 GCA_934101445.1 uncultured Bacilli bacterium
TGCTAAATGTAAGTGTTAATGGCAATAGTGCTATTTTAAATATTACTAAAGAAGATGGGACTAAGTTAAGTTATACGTATAATATAAAAGATAATAATCCCGAAACTGGGATTAGTCCGATTCCGGGTTTAAATGGTGATGCTAATGCAACCCAAGAATAATAAATTAAGTTTAATTATGGCTATAATTTTAACGATTATAGCCTTACCCTTAGCATTTATTAGTACTTATGGCCATATTTTATATCCTAGTTCTAAAGATACTGAAGCTTGTGATTTAAAATTAGCCGGTGGGGGATGTTATGCCTGTGAAAATAAAACTGGATATTGTAATTATGCTTATAATTATGTTGGCGATTCTTTATATGCTCTAAATTATTATAATGGAAATAATAATTATGTAACGGCTTCGGTAGATAATCAGTATGTATTTTTAATGGATACGCCGACGACTTTTAATTATGCTAATTTAAATGAACATCCTAAGACTATTGTTTATAATAAAGAAAGCGGAAGTAAAACAAATGTAACTGGTTTAAATAATTATGGAATTGGAATTAATGGCGACTATTATATTGGGATAACTGATACCGGAAAATATACGATATTTTATATTAATCAAACTGTTCGCAAAGCCTTAACTGAGGAATATGATTTTATTGGTTTGGCTAATCATTTAACTGATGGTAAATTAGATTCTAGTGCTTTTGTAGTGTTAAGAAATAATGAATGGTTACTTATTGATGCGGAAAATAATATTTTAAGTAGTACTTTTACTAATCCTATTTATGATTTTAGTAGTAGGGCTATTGCTTTATATAAGGATAATAGTTATTACTTATCCGATTATCAAGGTAATAACTTATTAAATATGTATTTTGATAAAGTTTACTTTTATAAAGATATTTTACTTTTAATAAACAATAATACTTTATATATTTATGATAGTGCTACCGATACCGTCTTATCATCGACGATTAAAGTAACTAAACCAGATGATGTTAGTGTTTCGGAATCAACCGAATATTTTGATGTTTTGATAAGTGGTATTAGCAGTGTTCGCGTTTATTATGATGGCAGAATTACGGATATAAGTGAGTCTATAGAATCTAGTGAAAATAAAGAAAATCAAGATAATAATGATAATGGTAATTTAGATAATCCGGATAACGCTAATCAAGATGATATAAATTAAAGAAGGCAACTTTAGGTTGCTTTTAATTTTCTGTTAAAATGGTAAATAAAACTTGAGTTATTTACTTCTTAAAAGAATTAAAGTGTAGTATAATGTACTAAGAGTGGGTGATTAATTTTGAAAATACTAATCAGTGCGGGGGGGACTGGGGGTCATATTTATCCAGCCTTGGCAATTATTGAAGGCTTTAAAAAATATGATAAAAACTTAGAAGTTTTATATATAGGTACTAAAAATAGAATGGAAAAGGATATTGTTCCTAAAAATGGTATTCCTTATTATGGAATAGAGATTTATGGCTTATCTAAAAATATTTTTAAAGATATAAAAGATATTTTTTTGATTTTAAAGGCTAAAAAAGAAATAAAAAAGAAAATCTTAGAATTTAAACCAGATGTTGTTTTAGGAATAGGGGGATATGTAACTTATCCGGTTTTAAGTGTGGCTCATAAGATGCATCTTAAAACTTTTATTCATGAACAGAATGCTATTCCGGGGAAGACTAATAAAATGATTAGTAGATATGCGGATATTATTGGGGTTTCTTTTGAGGAAAGTGCTAAGTATTTTCCTAATAAGAAGGTTTTATATACCGGAAATCCAACCGGAATTCGCGCTATTAATACGCCACAAATTACGAAAAAAAGTTTGGGGTTAGATGAAGAAAAACCGCTGGTAGTAGTAGTTTGTGGCTCTTTAGGTTCTGAAACTGTTAACCAGGCTATGCAAGGTTATTTAAAAACTTTAAATGGGAAAAATTATCAGGTGGTTTATATAACCGGTAAGAGTTTGTATAATGATTTTATAAAAGAAAAATATCCGCGTAATGTGTTAGTATTGCCTTATTTAGATAATTTATCGGGTCTTTTAAAATCAACTGATGTTTTAGTAGCCAGAGCCGGCGCCTCAACTATTGCCGAAGTATTAAGTCTTAAAGTGCCAACAATCTTTATTCCTAGTCCTTATGTTGCTAATAATCATCAATATTATAATGCTCTTTCTTTAAAGGATAATGGCTTAAGTATGATGTTAGAGGAGAAATATTTATCACCAGAAACAATTACCAATAATATAGAAGAACTACTATATAATAAAGACAAACAAAGAAT
>CAKORQ010000198.1 GCA_934101445.1 uncultured Bacilli bacterium
TAACAATTGTTTTATGTATATCACTAATATTAATGACTAATGGTTGTAATAGTCAGACTAAAAATAAACCAAATAATTATAAAGATACATCTAGTGTTGTTAATAACTATTTTCAAAATGTTAAAAAAGATGAAAATATCGCCGCTATTTCTTATGATGATGAAAAACAAGTGGTAGTAGTAACACTAGTTGATAATAGTAAAGAAAATCAAGAAAAATTTTTAAGTGGTGCTAATGTCGATAAAAAATATATTGAGTTTGAACAGGGTGGTGCTTACAATACTTTTGATACTAAAATAGTTACTTTAGATAGTGTTAAAGAAGATAAAATTAGTTTTAACAAATATCTAACTAAAGAAAATAGAACTATCTATTTAGAAAATAATATTAAAGAATTATATATATTTGATCATCAAAGGCGTTGGACTTTTAAATATTATGTTACTAATACTAATCAATCATTAGAAAATAGTCTTAAATCAGTAACTGATTTATTAGAAAAAGAAGCAAATTTAAAAGATGGTGGCACCGCTATTTATAAAGATAAAGACAAAAATATGACAATAATTGCTTGCAATACTTTAAGTGGCAATAAAGATGTTTATATTGGCGACTATCAGTTAAGTTTTAAAGATAACATGTGTAAATAATTAGTTTTCTTAAAATATGCAATTACTTGATTAACTTTAAAAAAATGTACTTCTTGTAATACTGTAACTGAAGAAAATTAAATTTAGGCCAAACTAAAAGTTAAGACCATCTCATCTTAACTTTTTTCCTATCTTTCAAAACTAATTATGCTATAATAAACCAATCAACAAAGCCATTATGTTGATTATAGTCTGAAAAACCACGCTAATAAATAATAAAATTTTTTAAAGTGTGCTTAATATATAAAATAACCATAATATTAATAAAGATTAATCATATTAACTTTATCTTGCTCTTTTTTTTCTTTTAAATATTTATCAAATACTAAATTATAATTATCCTCTAAGTTACATAATTCTTGCTCCCATTTAATATGAGCATCTTCGTAGCATCTTTTGGGCTCTAACTTGACTAAAGTCTTAATGTGCCTTTTTAAAATATCACATTGTCTTTTATACAATTTAACAGTTTCGTTAGTAATTTTTTTTAATTCTTTTGTATTATAATTTAGAAAAAAATTTAACTCTTTTGCGTCCATTTGCTTTTTAATTTTCTTTTCTTTTTTATTCATTTTATTAATCCTTTCAACTTTTTTAACTTCAGTATATTTTATATAAAAAAATTTTCTTTCAAATCTATCTTTATTATAGCACAAAATAATAATTTTTATTACAAAAAAGCGGTCATTCTAGGCTACATACTTAATTGGAAAAAAATGGCAAAATATTTATAGGTGGTATTAGATGGTTTACAATGATAAAAAATTTAAGTTTAATCCTGAAATTAAACAAGTAATAGCGGAAAATATTCGTAAATTTAGATTAGAAAAAGGATATACTCAGGAGCAATTGGCAGTTTATGCTGAGCGTTCGCCGGAGTTTGTTCGTCGAATTGAATCAGAACTAGGAGAAAGAGGTTTTTCGATTGAAACTCTTTATCGAATTTCTATAGTTCTTGAAAAAGACGTTGGTGAATTCTTTAAAAAGAATGGTAAATAAAAAAGCAGTTAAAGTTGGTGTTATTTGATTTTTCAAGTTATATCATAATATACTGCTTTTTAGCATCAAAAATTAACATCATATATTTTTATTTAAAATTTTATATCCCCATATTTATAAGGTGCTCCAAGGCAATTTTAAACTTAAAAGAATCTTAATAAAATTACAGTTTTTTTCCAGTTTTATTACAGTTTATTTACAGGTTTTTCCTCGTAACTTATGAGATAATATAACTATGTTAAGCGAAGGGAGAAATAAGAAATGGAAAGTAGAGTAAAATGGTTTAACAATGAAAAGGGTTTTGGTTTTTTAGAAAATCAAGGGAAAGAAGATATATTTGTTCATTATTCACAGATTGTTATGGATGGTTATAAGACTTTAAAAGAAGGCGATTATGTAACTTTTAATTTAGTGGAAACTCCTAAAGGTCTTCAAGCTAAAAATGTTGAGGCCACAAGAAAGTGTATGGTGAATTAATGGCTGTAACAGTATTGAGTTCCGAAGATTTAGCTTATATTAAAAATTTACCTAATAAAGAATTGGAAAATAATATTCTTTTAATTGGTAATGAAATAATAAGTCTTTACAGTACGCAAAGCTGTTATTTAGAAGAATTAAAACGCCGTAAATGTTATAATCGTAATTATT
>CAKORQ010000199.1 GCA_934101445.1 uncultured Bacilli bacterium
CCTCAGATGCTGGGGGTACTTGTATATCTGTATTTAAAAGGTAAACATCATCTTGTCGCAATGTACCTCCAAAATCACTACCCGGACACTTAGAAAATAATAGTTGATGAATTCTCATGGCTTCAACAAATATATTAAAATCCTTACTTTCGAAATCATAATTTTCAACATAATCATATGCTGCTGCTAGACCTTCTCGCTCATGTTTGGATAATGTCACATCAATTCTCGATTCATTATACAAATACTTCTGTTTAAAATTCCCATATATTGCCTTAAATTGGGGATTTTTAACTGATTGGTAATAGGCTTCAATAATCTTTTGAGGGACAATACTATCTACACTATATAATGTACCGGCATGTTTTCTTTTTAAATAACCATCAAATAAGAAACTTATATAATCTCTAATTACTGCATCTTCCATATAAAACACCTCTTTTTTACTTATTGGCGCCTATGCTAACATAAATAAATTGATTTGTCAAATTTGCTATTTTTAAGGATAGTGTTTCCAAAGTGTTGCAATTTCAAAGACAAATATTTAGTCAAAAATAAAAAGAGCTCTGCTCTTTATTTGATATCAATAACATTATTTTAACTTTTTTAGACTTAGACTATATAAACTTATTATGTCAGCGATACTTAAAATTAGATAAATAATATTATTTGCTCTTACTAAATTAAGAGTACAAATAAACATTATAAGAATATACATAATACTTAAATATTTTATTTTATTATCTTTCTTATTTCTATTTATAATATAAGAACTGATAATAATACTTAAAATCAACAAAGTTATACCAAGCACTCTTAAGAAAATTAATCCTATTATTATAATTAAACTTAATACCGTATATATAATATTTTTTTTACTAATTTTTTCTTTGAAAATATTTAATATATCTTTATAACCGATTATACTAATTCTAGTGTATATAACCAGTAAAAAGTAATTAATAATAATTAAAATAGCAATAATTATCCCTAAAAACTTATTGATATTGTTAATTATATTACTATTTTGTTTTTCAAAACTTAGTATTTCGGCTAATGTTTGGCTATTGTTTTCTTTAAGACTATTATTTACTATATCTTTATTAAATAATATTCTTAATTTTATATCTTCCTGTTCTTTAATATCTTTATATTGATAAGATAGCCTATAGTTATTATTTGTTACTTTTTTAACATTTTTACCTTTAGTAAAACTATACGCTTTATTATTATTAGGTAAATTTATAGTTATTTTTAAGTTTTTAATTGTATCTTGATTATTTTTTAAAATAATCAAGTATATTTCTGCTATGTCTTCATATTTTACAGCCATATTTTTTATTATGTATTTTAGATAATAAGCCTCATTACTGGTTTTATAAACTCTTAAATATTCCTTACTAATATCATTTCTAAGAAGATAAACCTTATTATCGCCGGTACTAGCCACATTTACTTTTGTAAATTCTTTAACGCCGGTTATTTCTTCTTTTTCATTTTTAACTTTAGGAACGCTGCCGACAGTTAATAACTCGATGCCACTAGCGTTATTTAAATTTTTATAATCTAGATTATTGCTAGAATTTTCGCTTTCTTGATAATAAATATTTTTCTCCCAATAACCACTATTGGTTTTGGAAAGGACATATTCTTCTACTAATAAATCCCCATTACTATTTAAGGTTGCATTAATATAATAGTCTTCAATGTTTTCGGCTTTAATAACTAAAGGGCATAACAACATTATTAATAAAATCCATATTTTTTTCATTTAACACCTTTTATCCTCAATTTAAAATGAATAGCCATAAATATTTTTAAATACTTATGACTATTTTATCTTTTAATATGTTTGGCGCATTTTAGAAACGACCACCGCCGCCACCGCCACCAAAGGAACCGCCACCGCTAGAAAAGCCACCGCCGCCCCCGGAGCCACTTGACCAAGAGCCACTACTAGATGATGATTCACTGGCATATTTAGCACTTTGGGCACTGGCAACTGATGTTCTTACTGATGAACTTATTAAATCGTTTATATAATAACTGGTAACCCATGAATCATAATAATCAATACCTGTTGTATTATATTCTTTAAAGCGCATATCCATAACTTTAGATACTTCTTTAGCACAACCAAAAAGGGTTGCATAAACTAAATATTTTTCCCATAAAGCAATCTCTGGTACTTCTTTATCAGCAAAGGAACCAAAATCTTTTAAGAACTTTTCTAAAGCCTTCCATTTTTTATAAGCCAGAGCCCCTTCGTAAGTTCTCTTA
>CAKORQ010000200.1 GCA_934101445.1 uncultured Bacilli bacterium
CTGTAAATGAGGTCAAGGAAGGTAATAAACTTATAAAAGTTATATTCGGTTATAAGTAAAAACAATAAGCAAAGGTGTTCGATTTGTAACGAGTATACTTCAAGTGTTCACGATACTTTAAAATCGATTGAGCTTAAATATTTAAAGTTATTTGAGCAAGATACAAGGATATTAATTACCAAAAAAAGATTTATATGTCATAAATGTAAAAAAAATTTATCGAAGAAGTAGACTTGAATAATCAAGGTAAAACTATCTCAATTAAGTTAGAGCAAAAAATTTTAAAGGACTTACTTGATTATAATTTAAGCGAGGCAGCAAATACAATAAAAAATTGGCTGCCATACATAGCAAATTCATTTATAGATGAAAGATTTTCAAATGGTTTTACGGAAGGATTAAATAATAAGATAAAAGTAATAAAAAGAGTGGCCTTTTGATATAAAAATTTTGAATTTCTAAGATTAAGAATATTGTACATTATGAATGGTAAATTGAGTGGCATAACTAAAAAAGATAGAAATTCAAAAAAATAGAAAAATAAAGTGAATCAGCCGTAAAAAATATGATGAAAGTTAAAATATTAAAAAAGAGGCCTTGAAGCCTCATAAAATCTTAGATTGATAAAATTTAGCTCTTCACTAGATTATCGAGAGCAATAATTCTTGTTTATTCTTTATCTTTGTGTTACCTTAAATTTGGTGATAATATGCAAATGATTAAATATACTAAAAAGGTTCTAATAAATATGAATTAACTTTAAAAGATAATACCAAATTACAAGTATATACTGATCTTATTTTAGAATATAACTTATTAATAAGAAAAGATATTGATCCTAATACTTTAAAGAAAATAGAAAGTGCTAATCTAAAACTAGATTGTTATTATAAAACCTTAAAGTACTTAAAAAATACTAAATGTACTAGTGACATAAAAACTATTTAAAAGATTATCCTGCTAATATAGTTGATTATACTATCAAAAGATTAACTAAAGAAGGTTATTTAAATGATAATAATTATATTAAATGTTATATAAATACTAAAATAAATTTAAACAATGATGGTTATTATAAAATATATTATTATTTAAAAAATAAAGATTTAGGTGAAACTATTATAAAAAATTATCTAAATGATATTGAAGATAATATCTGGTTAGATAAAATAAATAAGATAGTAAATACTAAATTAAAAAGTAATACTAAGTATAGTAATAGCTTACTTATAAATAAAATAAAAAATTATCTTAAAACACTTGGATATCAAGATTATCTAATTAATATAGCCTTAGATAATATTAATTTAGATACCTCTAAAGAAGATGAAAAATTAGAAAAAGACTATCTAAAATTATTTAATAAATATAAAAATAAATATGAAAAAATTAAGTTAAATTATATTTTAATAGGTAAACTATATCAAAAAGGTTATGATTTAGATAAAGTTAAAAGAGTAGTAGAAACTTCCAATTTGTGATAAAATTAGCATAATAGGAGTAAGTCTGAATAATAAATTAAGTATTGAAGAATTTAGAAAATATAAAGAACAATTACAAAAAATAATTGATGACTTTAAAAATAATTATGAAGTAATGAAAAATAATCCTTCTTATAATGAAGCCAAAGAAGAAGAAAAAAGCATTGCTGCCTATTTTAAAATTGAACAAGATCTTTTTAGTTATGATTTAAGTGCTATCCCATACGAAGAGTATCAAAACCTATCAATTATAGCAACAGACCAAGAAGAATTAGATTTGTCAAATAGCCATGCTAATATTGACTTTTCACTCATCGAGGTATATGGTCACTGTAATTTTAAGGGGTGTAACTTAAAAAATATTGAAAAAGTAAATGATAGAATAAGTCCTAAGTATTTAGATACTGATATCTTTTTAAAAAATAAAGATTTATTTTTATCCAGTAATTTTCCCGAATGGTTCCAAGAAAAATGGTACTATGGTGATTTATCAATCGAAGATGTAACTAAATTAGATAAGACTTTAATAGAAGAACTTAGCAGTAATCCGCAAATTTTATATCATCTTAGTAATAGTCATGATATTTATATAATTAGAAATTTAGGCTTAAAAAAGGCTCTTTCTATCTATAATTATTCTAAAGAAGAATATCAAGTCTTAAATAACCTTATATTTAATTTATCAAGTACTAATTTTAATAAGATAGACCAATCATTAACTGATCCTGAAGCAATTATTAAAAATATTTATCAAATTTCTGTTGATGATATATTAGCGGTAGATAATGAGTATTTTAA
>CAKORQ010000201.1 GCA_934101445.1 uncultured Bacilli bacterium
ATATTAAGCATATTGATATAATTAATTTAGAATCTGATACGGGAATAGTAGCCTTTAATGTTGATGGTATATTTTCGCAAGATGTAGCGGTTTATTTAGATAAATATAATATTTGTGTTCGGGCAGGTAATCATTGTGCTAAGATTTTAAAAGATGCGGTTGGAGTTAAAAATACTTGCCGAGTAAGTTTGTATTTTTATAATACTAAAGAAGAAATTGATCGTTTAGTTGAACTACTAAGTGATAAAAATAGAATATTAAAAGAGATGATATAATAATGGATAATGAATTAAGAAGAGAAATTATTATGGATAACTATATGTATCCATATAATAAGGAAGTGCCAGAACATAAAGAGGAATTTATAAAAGTAAATTCTAATAATGAATCGTGTATTGATAATATTGATATTTATTTAAAAATAGAAGATGATACTATCAAAAAGATATATTTTGCTGGCGAAGCGTGCGCTATATCAACATCTGCTACTTCTGTAATGATAAAATTATTAGAAAATAAAAAAATTAGTGCGGTTTTAAAATTATGCGATGAATATGAGGATATGATTGAAAATGGTTCTACTAATGAAGAATTAAGTGAGGCTTTAGCCTATAATGAAATATATAAGCAACAAAATCGTAAACATTGTGCCTTACTTCCGTGGCTAGGCTTAAAAAAAGCTCTCGAAAAATATGAAAATTCTACTAAAAAATAGGATTTTTTTTCTTATAATTAATTGGCAAGTAACCTAATTCATATTATAATTAACTTGAGGTATATATATGAAGATAGAAAATATAAGTCTTACTATAAATGGTGTTAATTTTCTTGACCAAATTAGTTGTAATTTTGATTTTAATAAAATTTATGCTTTAGTAGGTGATACTAGTGTTAATGTCTTTCTAAGAATATTATGTGGCCTAGTATCTCCAACTACTGGTAAAGTAACAACCGAAAATAATGCAACTTGTGGCTTTTTCCTTAACGATATGCATTTTATAACTGATTTTAATGCCCAAGAGACGATAGAGGATATAAGTTCTAAGCAACTAACTAAAAAAGAAATTAACGAACTATTAAATAAATTAGACTTATTTAAAGATAGTAAGTTAAAAATAAGTAAATACCAAGAAAATATGTTAAAAAAACTAGGTATTCTTTGTACTACTTTAAATAATAATAAAATCATTTTAATCGAAGATGTTTTTAAAGGGTTGCTTCCTAGCGATATAGATATGGTTAGAGAACTTTTTATTAATTTAAAAAGTAAGGGTTATCTAATTATTTTAACTGGTCGTAAAAAGGAAGAATTTACCTATTTTGCCGATAAAATATATGAAATAGAAAATGGTATCAAAAATGAAATATTATAAAAAGAATAAACGCCTACTTAATGTTTGTATCTTAATAATCATTTTTTACATTTTAAATACTTATGACATCTTAACTGTTATAACTCATCATAGTGGTACTTATTTTTGGTTGGCTAGTAAAGATATCGTTGGCAATTTAACGGATATAATTAAGTCTTTAAACAACTTTACTTACTTAGGAAAAGGTATTATCGCTGGATGTATTGTTTATCTTAGTAATGCTTACCGGTTAATATCTGAAGAAAAAAATTATTATTTATTTTTACCAAAGAAAAATAACTTTAAAAATAACTATCTAAGAATGTGGCTCCACACTTTTAAAGTAGTAGGACTTATTATGCTTATCTTTATTATCCCTTTTATTTTCCTGACTAAATTAGACTTTTCATTTTTAAAGACGTTAATTATAATTTTTATTAATCTCTTTTTATACATAATATTTTTAAATGAGTTTAGCCTTATTTTAACAAGAAAAATTAAATGGCTAAAAAACATTCGTTATTTAACTGAAACCATTAGTGCTCTAACTATTCTTTTAGAAATAGTTTTAGGTTTTAGAGATATATCCTTGTTTTTTAATGCTAGTATCGGAAATAGTATAGCCTTAATAATTATTGACTTGTTATTATACAACACTTTAAAAAATAATTGTTACTTTACCAAGAAATACAATTGCCTTTATATAGATTATGGGATAAAATAGAAGGCCGTTGGTGATATTATGCAAAAAACAGATAAAATCTTAGAATTTACCATACCGTTACGTTTATATTACAACACTTTAAGTGATGAAGAATTTAAAATCGTATTGGCTGGTTTATCTTTAAAGGAATTAGAAATATTAAGACTCGTTTATGGAAAAGAATATTCAAAACTAGAATTAGAGAAATTACCTAATTATGA
>CAKORQ010000202.1 GCA_934101445.1 uncultured Bacilli bacterium
ATGCTATCCGTATCAACTATCTTTGTAAAACATGATATTACCGGAACATTTAAAATAGCCGCATATTGATATGCCCCTCTTTTTAAAGGTCGTATCTTTCGATAATTAAACCACATCTCCTCTTCCGGATAAATCAAAACTATATTACCAGCATTTAAAACTTTTCTTAAATTTTCCTTAAAAATTCCCGCTAAATAAGTAGGACTTTTACTAACTGGTATAACATTAGTATAATTCATTAAAAAACCTAAACTACCAGGCATGGCTAAATTAGTATCTTGAATAACTATATATAAATCCTTCTTTAAGACTTTCTCTACTAATTTTCGAATAATAAATGTATCTAACGGATTAAAATGATTAGAAGTAATAATAGCGCCCTTACTTAAATCAATATTTTTAAGTTTTTCAGCCCCATTAATAATTATATCTTTATCTAATAACTTCATATACTTACTAACAGTCATATTAGCCACCGCATGTTTAATGCCATAACTAATTTTTTTATTCTTATTTTTATAAAAAGTATCTAATAACTTACTTATTTCTTCATCACTTAAAACAGCATCATTAACTTCTACTTTTTTATTAAGTTCATTATTAAAAACATTATTTTTAATATTTTCTATAACTTGTTTTTTTGACCCACCAATAATCATTATAATCTTTCTTCCTTACCGCTATCAAATATTTTTTTAAAAGTTATTTTATCATTTACTATCTCTTTGCTTCTACTAATCATTGCCTCTAGGCTTTTATCATCTTTCTGTTTATCTTCTAAAGTATAATTTGCTTTAATTTTCTTTATATCTTCATAATAAGGAGTCTTTTTAGCATAATTCCAAAAAATATCTTCCTTACAAACATTATCATAATGCCATGGTTTCTTAAATAAATTAAAATGAATAATACCCGGATTTTCTACTATTTTATTATCTTTAGATATAGTAGCGTTCCATCTATCGGCAATTAATAACTTTTTATCTTTTAAAATAGCATTTATATAAGATTGATCAGGATCGATATTACCAAAATTATACTTATTAAATAAATATAAAAATTTATCGGCAAACTTTTTTTCTCTTAAAGTTTTCATATCAAATAAAAGCATTCCCGAATTAAGATATTCTTGATAATCTACTCCTACCCCATTGGTAAAATAATTAGTAATATCATCAATTCCTATACATGAAGTTTCTCTACAGCCCCCAATATATTTATCTTTTAAATCAATATTATATAATTTACTTATATCATCTACAATTACCGTATCACTATCTATATATAAAGCCTTATCATATTCTTTGAAACAATCAGGAATAAATATTCTAAAGAAAATAGATAAACTAAAATAATCTTCTCTTAATCTAGTTCCTTTTTTATCCGTTATCGCCTTAAGTCTTTCATCCATATTGTTAAACATTATCCTACTATAGCAAGTTTCTAAACTTAATATTTTTTCTTGATTTTCTAAACTTAACCCATTATTAACAATATGAATGTTATAAAAATAATCTTGGTTGGCATTATCAAGTAATGATTTTATAGCCACACTTACAAAAGGGGCAAAGTTATCATCTATGGTAAAAAATATAGGTATAATCTTTTTCATTTTTAAACACTCCTTATATTCATCAAGTAACCAGTCAAATTCATGACAATTTAAAATATCATGCATTCTTTGGACCTGCCATGGTTTAACTTTTTGCGTCTTAATTTTAGGAAAAAACTTAAATGTCGTTGTAAAATGTCTTAAAACAGTATCACACTGCATCGCTTTTTGTTCATTATACTTTCTATCCACAATCAATTTATGCTTGCATAAGATATTTAAAGCACTTTGATCCGGTAAAAGCATTTTCTTAGTCGCGCACATTTGTCGAGCCTTTTTTAAAATATCTCCTTTTTTTAATAAATCTAAATTAAGAAGTAAAACTCCCGAATTTAAATAATCTTTCTTAAAAATATTTTTCTTATAAATATGACTACCATAGTAATCTAAAACTCCTACAATCTCATAATTACTATTATCAATATCATAAAACTCTTTAAAACTTTTATAGGCTAAAACATCGGTATCTAAATACAATATTTTACTTGGTAAATCCACTAAATCACTATAAAGTCTAAGCATACAATACGGAGTAAACATCGTATCTTTATTAGCCTTACATTCGTTTTCCAAATAAGTTTTTGTCATATCTACCAATTTAACAAAACTATTTTTGTTTACTTCTTTAACTAGAGTATCCAAATAATTAATAAATTCTAAAT
>CAKORQ010000203.1 GCA_934101445.1 uncultured Bacilli bacterium
TTTTCTCCTAGGTAGCGATGCAAAAAGGCATAAAATTTACTGCGACCTAAGAAAACATTACGAGAATCTTGATTCATAATTAAATCTACATATCTTCTTCGATATTTAAGTTCTGTATCTTGCAAGCCATGAAATTTTTCTGGTAATGGTCTTAAGGCTTTGCCTAAAAATTCAAAAGAATGAACTCTTAATGTTTTTTCACCAGTTTGGGTAGTAAAAATTTCGCCGGTAGCGCCGATAAAATCGCCGGAATCAATAAGTTTTCTAAAGAAATCGTATCTTTCTTCCCCTATTTCATCAATTCGAAATTCTAACTGTAAATCGCCTTCTAATTCTCTAATACGTACAAAAGATAATTTACCCATTTTACGCATAAAAATAATACGGCCACAAACACTAACATCGGTAGTACCATCATCTAAATTCTTGGCACTCTTTAAAGTATGAGTTCTTTTAAAACTATCCGGATAGGGATTACATACTTTGGCTATCTCGCTTAATTTTTCTCTTCTTACAATCTCCTGTTCAGTTAATTTTTGCATAGACATCACTTCTTTCTATCAAATGATAGCAAAATTAGTGAAATTAGTCAATTAATTTGCTACAATAATCCTGTGATATTTATGAAAAAACAAGATACAAAGTTTTATGATAGTTATACGGAAGATTTTGTTACTTCTAGTAATCAGAATTGGGAAGTTAAGGATAACTATAAATGGTTAAATAACAATATTTTTTATAAACTTATTTCTACTATTTTATATTTTCTAGCTTATATAATTGCTCTTATTTACTGTAAATTAATACTAAAAGTTAGTTTTAAAAACAAAAAAGTTTTAAAAGAATATAAAGGATACTATTTATTTAGTAATCACACCCAAATGATTGGAGATGCCTTTAATCCTTTACTTTTAAATTTTCCCAAAAAAAATTATGTGGTTGTAAGTAGTGCTAATCTAGGTATCCCTTTTTTAGGTAAGATTCTTCCTTTTGTGGGGGCTTTACCAATACCTAAAAAAATACATGAAAAAGAAGCGTTATTCAATGCTATGCACACTTTAGTCCAAAATCATGCCATTACTATTTATCCCGAGGCTCACTTATGGCCTTACTACACAAAAATCAGACCACTTCCAGTCTCTTCATTTCGTTTTCCGGTAAAAGATAATGTTCCGGCATTTACAATGACTACCACCTATCAAAAAAGAAAATTGGGAAAAAGACCTAAGATTACGATTTATATTGACGGGCCCTTTTATCCGGAGCCTTGCCAAACCCAAAGAGATAGTGCCGCCACTTTAAGAGATAAAGTTTATAACCAAATGGTTCTAAGAAGTAAAAATAGTACTTATGAATATATTAAATATGAAAAAAGAACAGAGTCCCAAGAAAATAATTCTTAGATTCTATTCTTTTTGTTTTATTTATAAGATGTTCTTATATCTTCTAGTAAATTAGAATTAAACTTTTTATCTCTTATCATCTTGATTTCAAACTTATAAGGAGGATATATTTTTTCTTTTTCATTATCTTCTTTACAAACGTAAGGAGTTTCTAAGATAAAAGGAATATTTTCTAAACGTTTATTATAAACGATATTTATAAGATTATCAAAGCCAATAGTACCAAGACCGATATTTTCATGGCGATCTTTATGGCTATTTAAAGGATTTTTACTATCATTTATATGAACACAGCCAATTTTTTCAATACCTATTAATTTAGCAAAGTCATCTAAATAAGTATCAAAACTAGCGATAGAAACTCCGGAGTCATTTAAATGACAAGTATCTAGGCAGACTCCTAATTTAGTACCGTCCTTAACATTTTTTATTAAATAATTTATTTCTTCTAAATTTATACCACACTCATTACCTTTGCCGGCCATGGTTTCTAATAGAATTTTAACATCATAATCATTATCTAAAATGGCCTCTAATACTTTTACAATATTATTTAAACCTTCTTCCTTTGTTTCATTAACAGCGCTTCCAGGATGTAAGACCATTTGTTTTATTCCCATTAAATTACATCTTCTTAATTCTTCTTTTAAAAAAGCAATAGCAAATTCTTGTTTTACAGGGTCATTGCTTGCTGGATTAACTATATAAGGAGCATGGCAAACAACGTTATTTATATCTATATTATTTTCCTGCATTAATTTTTGAGCCTCTTTTATTTTTTCTAAGTCGATATCTTTTCTAATCGTATTTTGAGGGGCTCCGGTATAAAACATAAAAGTATTAGCATTATATAAAATGGCTTCTTTTA
>CAKORQ010000204.1 GCA_934101445.1 uncultured Bacilli bacterium
CCTCATATCTTTGAAAGATTTTATAAAGGCACTGGGGGAAGCGCCAATAGTATCGGTATCGGCCTGTCTCTTGCCCAAAAGATCATTGAAAGTAACGATGGTATTATTAATGTCGAAACTGGTCCTGATGGTACCACTTTTACTGTAAAATACTTAATTTAAGAAAGGATAAATTTATGGCAAAATTAACATTAACTATCGATACTATTATGTATCATGGCTTAGAACAATATATAGAAAGTCTAGAGGGAGTAAGTAAAGTTTTAATTACTAATAAAACCTATTTAATTATTACTATTACTTATGATGATTCTAAAATAGATATAAATACTTTAAAACTAGAAATACTTTTATATTTAGAATTGACTAAGATACCGAGTATTATTGGCTTTGATAAGCATGGCAAAACAACCCAAGAATACCATACTTCTATTAATGATTTTTGCTGTGAATACTGTCTTAAAATTATGGTTGAATCTTTACTAGATAATCCCAAAATTAATTCTGTTGTTACTGATTATTGTGATGATATTTATACAAACCACAAACTTAATATGACTATTACTTATAATCCTGATATTACAAACCCCAAAGAAATTTTAAAACTTATTAATGATTCTCTAAACAATTAACTCTTTTAGTGCGCTTCTTAATAAAATTTTTAATTACTATTTTAAAATACTCTTAAATAAAACTTCCATTCTTTTAAGTTCTAAATACTTATAATATTCATAAGATTAGGTAGTAAGAGAGTGTGATAAGATGAAAGATAATGTAATAATTCCCTTAGCCACCCGCGGTAAGGGGGATATCTATTTAGGTGTTGTGGGAGCAGTTCGTACGGGTAAATCTACTTTTATAAAAAAAGTAATCGAAAACTTAATTGTTCCTAATATCGAAGATGAAACTTTAAAGAAAAGATGTTTAGATGAAATTCCGCAGAGTGCCGGTGGTAAAAATATTATGACGACCGAGCCTAAATTCGTTCCTAGTAACGGGGCCAACATTAAAATCGAAGACTTTAGTTGTAATGTCAAATTAATTGATTGCGTTGGTTATGTTATTCCTAATGCCACCGGTTATGAAGATGAAAACGGTAATCCCCGTATGGTTTTAACCCCCTGGTTTAATGAGGCTATAACTTTTCAAGAAGCAGCTGCCATTGGGACGGAAAAAGTTATAAAAGACCATTCCACTATTGGCATTGTGGTAACGACCGATGGTTCGATTGGCGAACTAAAAAGAAGTGATTATATCGAGGCTGAGGCTCGCGTAATAAATGAATTAAAAGGCTTAGGTAAACCCTTCATTGTTATTTTGAATAGTAAAAATCCCCGTAGTGATGAATGCTTAAATATTGCTAAAGAAATAAAAGAAAATTATGATGTTCCTGTTATGCCCCTATCTGTTCTTGATATGCGTGAGGCCGATATCTATGAAGTATTAAAAACGGCTCTTTATGAATATCCCGTTTTAGATATAGAATTTTCCATTCCGGAATGGGTATCTATCTTAGATAATAAAAACGAAATTAAAAAACATTATTTAGAACTTATAAGAAATAGTACTCTAGAAATTAGAAAATTAAAAGATGTTGATAACTTAATAAACTATTTTGAAAATTCTAAATATATCAATAAAGCCTATATTAGTAAATTAGATAGTGGTACTGGAACGGTTATGGTTAATTTAGATTCTTCAGATGAACTTTATAATACTACTTTAAAAGAATTTATTGGTAGTGAAGTTACGACCAAAGCCTCAATGTTAAAAGTTTTTGCTACTTATAAAGATAATAAAGAAGAATTAGATAGTATTAAAAGTGCTCTAAAACAAGCTAGGTCCACCGGATATGGAATTGTTTATCCTAGTTTAAAAGATATGAAATTAGATACTCCTGAAGTAATCAAACAAGGCAGTAGATATGGAGTAAAACTTCGCGCCGTTGCCTCTTCCTTACATTTAATCCGTGTTGATGTTGCCTCAACCTTTGAACCAATCATCGGTAGTGAACTTCAGAGTAAAGAATTAATTAACTACATCATGAAAGACTATGAAACGGATCCCCAAAGTATTTGGAAAAGTGAAATATTTGGGCGTAGTCTTGATACTATTGTTCAAGAAGGTATTCAAGCCAAACTATCTATCATGCCAGAAAATACCCGTTATAAACTAAGTCAAACGGTTACCAAAATAGTTAATAAAGGCGCGAATAACTTAATTGCTATTGTTATTTAAGGCTTACTATTACTAATTAAATACCGTTAAA
>CAKORQ010000205.1 GCA_934101445.1 uncultured Bacilli bacterium
AATCCCAGTTCTGCTAATGCGTTATACGCTTTCTTGGCAATCGATTCATTTGCACCCCAGGAAATATTCAAAAGACCGTGTCCACCACCAAAACCAATGATAAAAGCATCCTGTGAGTTTTCTTCCTGTGTAAGCATAACGGTCAGTGATACAGCACTTTCAACTCTGTAATAATATTCTTCAAAACAGATAAGAATTGCTTTTTCCCCGGCTTTTTGTACCCGGCAGATCTTGTGAATGGACATTTTGCGGATGAAATCATTCGCCAGCATTGCGAGCGTCGTATTCTCATCACTATTGTTTCGTTTCATGGTAATTACTTCTGACATAGTTTATTCCCCTTTTTGTGTTGATGCATACATGATTTAGCGGTATCATATTGATTATAACATAATTTTTCTTTACAAACTATAGGAATCACATTTATAATAAGACTATAAATAAGTCTTATTTACAAAAATACAATTCTATTTATCGATAGAGTGTAAAGCAGAAAGGAAAGACTTATGAAGAAAAAACAAATATATAATCCGTTTTTACCGCTCTATGAATACATCCCGGATGGAGAACCGCATGTGTTCGGAGACAGAGTATATCATTACGGTTCGCATGACAAGGAAGGCGGAGACACTTTCTGTATGCTCGATTATGTCTGTTATTCCGCACCGGTAGATGATCTGACGGACTGGCGGTATGAGGGCGTGATCTATCAGGCAAAACAGGATCCGCGTTATCCCGCTCCGCAGTATATGTATGCACCTGATGTGGTACAGGGCAATGATGGTCGTTTTTATCTGTATTACTGCATGGGCGGTGATTATGGGCAGGGCGGTTATCAGGGATCTGTCAGTGTTGCGGTCTGTGATACACCGGCCGGGCAGTATGAATACCTCGGTGTTGTGAAAAATCCGGATGGCAGTCCCATGCTGAAATATATTTGTTTTGATCCGGCGGTACTCAATGATGACGGAACAATCCGACTTTATTACGGAACACAGTATGATTATGAAGAACGGGACGATTTCCTGACAAATGACTTTTACCTGCAGGATGAAATGCAGATGTTTGGGCGAAGCCGGGAAGAAATCTTAAGCTATCCTGACAGCATTATGGGACCGGTCATGGCAGTTCTTTCCGATGATATGCTGACGGTAAAGGAAGAAGCAAAGCATATCATACCGTACCGGGTAAAAGGCACAAGCTTTGAAACACATCCGTTTTTTGAAGGTGCTTCCATGCGTAAGGTCGGCAGGAAGTATTATTTTATCTATTCCTCCTGGCAGAATCATGAGCTCTGTTATGCAACGAGTGATCAGCCTGATCGGGACTTTGTTTTCGGCGGAACGATCATATCCAATGGGGATATCGGTTATCGGGGCAGAGATACGCAGCATAAGCTGAATATGACAGGAACCACACATGGCAGCATTATTGAAATTAATGGGCAATGGTATGTTTTTTACCATCGTCTGACACATAAATCCGATTACAGCAGACAGGCATGTGCGGAGAAAATACGTATTTTGGAAGATGGCAGCATTCCACAGGCAGAAATGACAAGCTGTGGATTGAATGATGGACCGTTGTCAGCAGAAGGCATCTATCCGGCAGTGATCGCCTGCAATCTGACAAACGGACATATGCCACACGGGTCTAACAGTGTATTTCAGATCTCATTTCCAAATGTCACACACAAGGGGCAGGAGCGGTTTATTGCAGAAATAGAAGACCGGACATTGATCGGTTATAAATATTTCGAATGCAGGGATGTAAAGCAATTTGGGATTACCTATCGAATGGAAACAGAGAAGAATCGTGTGATCTTTGACGGAAGATATCGTACGGATATCCGTAGTCAGGATGATGAGAATTTTGTAAATACCTATTCTGCAGGTGGACAAAACACATTGACTGAACCGGTTAATCCGGATCAGTCAACCGAGAATTACTTTAGCATATGCTGTAATACACCGGATACAGAGGTGGGCAGGCTTTTGCTGGATGATACAGAAGACTGGAAGACAATATCCACTTCTGTAACGATACCGGATGGTATCCATGCTTTCTATCTGATTTATCACGGTCAGGAAAAAATACAGTTACTGGAACTATTATTTCATCAATCATTGTAAAACGAAAGGGGAAATTTCATGAAAAAAGGAATTCAATTTGTTTTTGTAGTATTGGCAGCGTGTCTGTTCATTTCTCAGCCTGTAAAAGCGGACAGACCGGAGTCATGCACATATCTG
>CAKORQ010000206.1 GCA_934101445.1 uncultured Bacilli bacterium
TTTTCAAGAAAGGTAGCCAAATGTCTATTGAAATTGAAAGGTTTCCCCATAAACATCCCACAAACTCTACCAAAATGTATTGTATCAAAAAAATTTTCTAAATCAATATTTAATACAAATCTTTTACATACATGTTGACTTGCGTTAGTTACGCAACTTCTATTTTTTATAAAACCATGTTGAACATCTAAAAAATCATAACAATCATATAGTAGTGTTGCTAATCTTTGTTGTATTGCCTTCAATTCAGTTATAGGTGCAGAAATTTTTCTTACGCCACCATTTCTTTTAGGTATTTCAAAAGTTATATAATTTTTTTCTTTTACAAACAAAATATAATTTAAATATCCCCTAGATATATTTAAAATGCTACATAAATCAGTCACACTATTAATATCTAAAAATATATCATTTTTATGTAACATACTAATCACCTCAATGTAAAAAGAACTCATACATTGTACTATTATAATGAATAATAAAAAGTATAAGGTATATTTAAAAAATAATAATAATTTATAATACCTCAATGTAACTAACATTTTCTTAACCATGGCGAAACGCTCATGAGGTGCAGTCCTTTTTACAAGGTAATATATTAACATAAATATAATATTTTTACAATTTTTTTCCTACTCTTCCATAAAAATTTCTAACTAAATGTCTATTTTTGTACATAAAATTAATTTTTGGTATTGTATCATACTTAAATACAATAGTTATATTTTTATTTTCATCAATTACTATTTTATCTATTAAAGTATTTATTAACTCTTTTTTAGGTTTCTTTAAATCTAATAGTTCTTTTATTTTTTTAGTATAATCCGGAAGTATATTTGCTTTATTCTTGATATTTTGTTTTTTAAGTTTTTCTTCCTTTATTATATTATTAATCCTTTTTAATTTAGTTTCTGAATCTATAGATAATTCTTTATATAGTTCAGTAGAAATAATATTATTATATCTATCGCTATATAAATTAGATAGTTTATTCATAATTTGTTCTTTTTCTTTTAGTAAATCATTTATTTTTCTATATACATTCTCTTTCCCTTTATGAACAGTTTTCTGTACCTCCTTATTTAATTCTCTTATATCTAGTTCTTTTATAAACTTTGATACTGAATTATTAAATTGTTCTAATATTTGTTCTTCTAAACTATTATATGGAAAAAAGTGTGAACTGCACCTTCCCCTCATTGGATTCCTTGAATATCTATTACAATTCACAGACCAATAATTAATCTTCTTTCTATAATAAACAGATAATCTATTACCACACTCTTTACAAAATATTTTTCCTTCTAAAATTCTTTTTGATCTTTCTGTTTTTAAATTATAATTTCTAGTTTTTCTTTTTCCTAGAGTGTTAACATATTTAAAAGTTTCTTTATCTACTAAAGGTTCATGAGTATCTTCAACTATTACCCATAAACTTTTATCTAATGTTATTTTCTTCTTTGATTTATAATTTACTTTTGTTTGAGTATGTTGAACCATATCTCCTGTATAAATTCTATTACTTAAAATTTTCTTTACTGTTGATATATTCCAACTATCTCTATCAATTAATCTAGAAGAATAATTTGTTTTCTTATATCCTGCTGGAGTAGGCACTTTCATATCGTTTAATCTTGTTGCTATTTCTGTTGACCCTATCCCCTCTACTCTCCACTGGAATATCTTTTTTACAATAGGTGCAGTTTCTGGATTAGGTATTAAGTGTCCTTTATCTAAAGGATCTCTCATATAACCAAAGCACGGTAAACTTCCAACAAATTTTCCATTCTTTCTTTTTTCATTTAATACATTTCTAATTTTTATTGAATTTTGTTTACTGTAATAATCATTACAAGCTATTATAAAGGTTGATGAATCATTACTAGCTTGATTTTTAAAACTATCATATGATTCAAGTATAGAGATAAATCTTATATTATTTTCAGGGAAAAATGTTTCAATATAATATCCAGTCATAACATGATCACGACCAAGTCTTGATAAATCTTTAACTACTACACAATTTATCTTTTTATTATTTATGTCTTCCAACATGTTTTGAAATCCGGGCCTATTAAAGTCTGTTCCTGAATATCCATCATCAATATATTCCCCAACCAAATTAAAATTATTACTATTTACATAACTTCTTAATAATTCTTTTTGATTAATAACACTTTCACTATCAGATTCATATTTTTTATCTTTATCTTCTTGAGATAATCTTATATAG
>CAKORQ010000207.1 GCA_934101445.1 uncultured Bacilli bacterium
ATAAGAGATTGTATTGCTGATATAAATATTACGACTGATGTTATCACCGGTTTTCCTGGGGAAACGGAAGAAGATTTTCAAGAATGTTTAGATTTTGTAAAAGAAGTAGGATTTACAAAAGTTCATACTTTTCCGTATTCAGAGCGTACAGGAACTCTTGCTAGTAAGATGGCTAATCAAGTTCCAGTAAATATTAGAAAAGAAAGAGCCAAACGCTTAATTTCACTTTCGGATACCTTAGAAGCAAATTATAATAAAGAGCAAATAGGTAAGACTTTTCCGGTATTAATGGAAGAAATAAATGACTATGGGGCAATTGGACATACTTCTACTTATCTGAAAGTAAATGTAAAAAATAAATTAGAACGTAATCAATTTTATAATATTTTAATTACTGAAAGTTATAAAGATTATGTTGTGGGGGTAGTTAAAGAATAAAAAGAAAGGTTTTCTATATTAGAATTTTAGGCTAGTAATATGCAATTTATTTATGAAAAAATATTAAATAATTATATCTTAATGGAACTTATTAAGGCTTTAATAGTGGTTTTAATAATTATTATTTTAGCAATTAATATGGGAACTTATATTTATAAAAGTAGTGTTCATACTTTTTATACTACTAATGGTTTAATAGTGGATTTACAGGATACTATAAAAAAAGACTTGCCAAAGATTACAGACGTTGAATCTTTAAAAGAACAAGGAAATATTGTGGGGGTAACTAATAATAATCAGGCGAGTAATTATCGTTTATTGTTGTGTGGAAGGGAAAGTCCTAAGTTACGCCTTAATATAAATAATAATAGTATTAAAAATTTAAGTGGATTTTCTTATGATGATGGGTGCTATAGGATAATTGATAAAGAGATTAGTGAAAATTCTACTGATACTTATGAAATAAAGTTATTTATTCCAAAATCAATTAAGATGACTGATTATTATGCTAATTATAAAATTAAAGTTGAGGGATATTCTTTAGATAACTAAACTTATAATTAAAAAGAGAAAGACACTTAAGAAAGTGGCGTAAAAACGGCCATAAAGATAATTAGTAAGTAAGATGGCTCTGCTATTAATGACACTTTTAACTTGCATTAAGATACATAATCCTCCAAAATTAATAAATATTATACTTAATAAGGCTTTTAAATAAGGGGTTAAAGAGGATTGAGTTAAAAAATAAAGCCCATTAGTTACTTCAATAAGACCTGTAAAAACCTTATATTTAGGTAATATAAGTAAGGATATTAGATTAAAGATAATAATCATACCTAAGATATTTAAAAAAATAGAAGTAGCATTGTTTACTTCTTTTACAAGAAGTTCTGATAAACTAAGTTCTTTGGCTTTACATAAAGGGCTTGGAAAGTTGCTTTTTAAAAAGAGATAAATAATTATATTACTAAAGTAACTTATAATAATAATTAGAATCGTAGTTTTTAAATCTAAGAAATTTTTTAACATGGTATATAAAAATAAGGGGTTAATAAAGAAATTACACATAATATATTTATTAGCGGTAGTTATATCAATTATCTTTTTATCTAGTAAATCTTTAATAATTATGGCATTATTAGGAGTGCCACTAAGAAGACTTATAAGGAATAAATATAAGTAAGAAGATTTAGTTATTTTAGAAAGATAGTAAGGAAAGTTATAATTTATTAAGATTTTACTTATAATATACATAGGAAAAAGGGATATAAATACTTTAGTTAAGAAAAGATGACAAGAATTAAGAATAGATGCGCTAACTGTAGTGGTATTGGTGATAAGTAAGTAAACTAATAGTAAAGATAAACTGATTATTGTTATATTTTTTTTCATATCCATATCCTTTTTTGATATAATTAAATAAGGTGATTTATTTGATTAGTAAATATTATGCAAATATAAAAAAATTCATACGCGAAAATTTAGGTTTCTTTATTACCTGGATAGTAGTTATCTTGTTATTTTTTATTGATACTCCTTATCTTATTTATGCGCCGGGTAATTATATTGATCTAAATACGCGCTTAAAAGTCGATAACGGTAATGAAACCAAAGGAACTTTAGGGATGGCATATGTTAATGTTGTTAAGGCCAGTCCTATATTTATTGGAATTAGTTATTTGAATAAGAACTGGGATTTAATAAGTAAAGATAAGGTTAAATATGATGATGAAACTTTAAAAGAGGCGGAAAAAAGAGATAAAATAAGTATGGAAGAGGCTGTTAGCAATGCT
>CAKORQ010000208.1 GCA_934101445.1 uncultured Bacilli bacterium
GTCCCCAATTGGGAAGGCTATCTTAGGCCATAGAGCTGGGGAAATTGTTAATGTTGTAACACCAACTGGTTCTTATGATGTTAAAATTGTAAAAATTGCTTAATTTAGTAGCTTTAATGCTCAATTTAAGCTATAATATAGAAGTTAGAAAAGGAAGAATTTTATGAATAATGTAAAAAAAGTTGTAAAAGAATATAAAGGTGAAATTTGGACTAAGGCTATTGAAGAGGCTTACAATAAAATTAAAAAAGATGTAACTGTTGATGGTTTTAGAAAAGGTATGGTACCTTTTTCCATGTTCGTTAGTAAAAATGGTGTAGAACCACTTTATAACGATGCTATTGATATTTTACTTACAACTGAATATAAAAAGACTTTAGAGGAAGTAAAAGAAATGCCAGTTGTACAACCTACTGTTGATATTAAAGATATTAATAAAGATGGTATTAGTATTGAATACACATTTATTTCTAAACCAGAAGTTAAATTAGGCGAATACAAAAATTTAGGTATTAAAAAAGAAACTGCTAAAGTAACTGTTAAGGAAGTAGATGAAGAAATTGCCAAACTTCAAACTAAATATGCAGAAATCAAAGTTAAAGAAAGTGGTAAAGTTGAAAAAGGTAACACTGTTATAATTGATTTTGAAGGCTTCTTAGATGGTAAACCATTTGAAGGCGGAAAAGGTGAAAACTATCCATTAGAAATTGGTTCAAATACATTTATTCCAGGCTTTGAAGAAGGTATTATTGGTATGAGTGTTGGGGAAGAAAAAGATTTAAATTTAAAATTTCCAGAAAATTATACTGAAGAACTTAAGGGTAAAGATGTAGTATTTAAAGTTAAAGTAAATATTATTAAAGAAAGAGTTTTACCGGAATTAGATGAAGATTTCTTTAAAGATTTAGGTTATGATGATGTTAAAGATGCCGAAGGATTAAAAGCTAAAGTTAAAGAACAAATCAAGACTCGTAAAGAGGCTGAAATTGAAGATAAATATATTGATGATTGCTTAAAACTTGCTGTATCTAAGATGACAGTAGAAATTAATCCAGAAATAATTGATGACGAAATTCATAGAATTATTGATCAAGTTTCTCAACAATTAAAAATGAATGGTTTAACACTTGAACAATACATGCAATTTACAGGTATGACTCATGAGGATTTACATAAACAATATGAAGAAACTGCTACTAATAGAGTAAAAGAAAGATTCTTATTAGAAGAAGTTGCTAAAGAAGAAAAAATTGAAATTAGTGACAAAGATGCTGAGGCTAAGGCTTTAGAAATGGCTAAGAATTATGGCATGACTAAAGAAGATTTACTAAAAGAATTTGGTGGTCTTGATATGGTTAAATATGATATGAAAATGCGTGAGGCTATCAATATTGTTAAGGGAGAGTAATCTTCCTTTTTTAATTAAAAAAAATGATGCTGTTAACTAAAAATGGTTGACGGCTAACATAGGATGTGTTAAAATAAACATTGTTATTAAGTGAGGAGGGAATACAAATGGCAGTTAAATTAAGATTAAAAAGAATGGGTTCTAAACAAAAACCATTCTATAGAATTGTAGCAGCTGATTCAAGATGCCCAAGAGATGGTAGATTTATCGAAACTGTAGGAACTTATAATCCAATTAAGAATCCAGCAATTATTACAGTAGATGAAGAAAAAGCAATCAAATGGTTAAATAATGGTGCTGTACCAACTGATACAGTTAAAAATATTCTTGCAAGTGAAGGCGTTATGAAAAAATATGCTGAATCTAAAAAGAAAGAAAACTAATTTATGGAATTGAAAGAATTTACAGAATACTTAGTTAAATCAATTGTTAATAATCCTGATAGAGTTCGTGTTAGTGAATTTAAATTAGAAGATGATTTAATAATTGAAGTGCTAGTAAGTGATACTGATCGTAGCGTTGTAATTGGCAAAGGTGGAAAAATGGCTAATGCTATTAGAACTCTTGTTCAGGCTCATGCTTATATTATGAACTTAGGTAGGGTAAAATTAAATATTGATTCAATTTAAAGATATTTGGTTAAGTACAGATATCTTTTTTCTCATTTTAGACTGGTCTTTTTCTTAAAAAAATAGTATCTAGTTATCTGAAATTTTAATAATTGTGAATTTAATCACATTTAAATTCCTTCTCTTCAAATTTCAATTTTATATTATTGATCGGGTT
>CAKORQ010000209.1 GCA_934101445.1 uncultured Bacilli bacterium
GTTTAATTGTTAAGGAAATATCCTTACTTAATGATTACAAAAAATATGTCTTGGAAGGCAAAATGGCTGAGTTAGAAAGTTTACCGGTAAAAACAGTTGATAGAGTAAAAGATATCCTTGTTTTGCACGCTAAAAATAAGTTTTGCTTAGATAAATTAAAAGAATTATTTGGTATTATGCCAAAGAAAAATACCGAAACTTGTAAATTAATTACGGAAAATATTGCTCATTATCAAGAAAAAGTGGACCGTGTTTTAAATACCATAAATATTGATTTTAATAATTTAACGGCTATTATTGAAAAAATCGAGGCTGAAGAACGAAGAAAAATGGAAGAAGAAGAAAGAAAAAGTCATAAAAATTATTCGCCAGCGCAACTAGAAGAAGTGGCTAAAAAATTGGCTATCTTAAGTTTTTCGAAGATTGATTGTCTAAATAAAGGCGAAGATACTTCGGCATTAGATGAAGAAATTACCGAATTATTAGAAAGTGATATGGGTAAATCTTTGGATGCTATTAAAATTTATGAGGCCCGAAGGGCGGGAGCGGAAAGGTATGCCTTCCTTAAAAAAATACCTTTTGATGAAGATGTCTTTAGGGCTAGTTTAGAGAATAAAACTGGTAAAAAGATGTAATAAAAATAAATAAAAGAAAGAGGAAAATTTATGAAAAAGATGGAAAATAAGAAAAATATTATTGTAGGATGCCTGATTGGAGGCTTAGTTGTTTTAGCGGGAGTTATATTTGTGCTTACTAGCAATAAAGAAAGTAAAACTAACGAAACTCTCCAAACTGCCGGGGATATTAAAAAAATGCTAAAAACTATTTATAAAAATTTAGCTAATGAATTACCAGAACTTACGACGGAAGAAATAAATTTAAAAGAAAGTGAACTAGTAGAATCTCTAACTGGTTTAAAAAGTACAGATGATATTAATACCTTGATAGTATCCGAACCAGTAATGGGTTCTCAAGCTCTAGAAGTTGCTGTAATTAAAACGAAAGAAAAAACCGATATTACTAGTATGATGCAAAATATTAAAGATAATGTTGATATGAGTAGATGGATCTGTGTTTCGGCGGAAAAACTTTACATTGTAAATAGTGGTGATGTTATATTTATGGTTATGGCTGATAGTGATTGGGCTAAGAGTATTTATGATGAATTTGTAAAATATATGGATAATAAAGTTGGAGAAACTCTAGAAAAGGGTGCGACTTTAGAAGAATTGCCTGATGAATATAATGGAGCAGTAGCAGAATAGGCTTTCTTAAAGGAAGGCCTTTTTTCGGAATAAGAAGGTGATATTATGTTATTTACAAGTATTAGTTTTTTATATTATTTTTTACCAATAGTATTATTAGGATATTTTATAGTACCCAATAAAATAAAGAATTATTGGTTATTAATTAGTTCATTAATATTTTATTTATATGGTGATAGTAAATATTTATTATTAATGATTAGTGAAATATTTATTTGTTATATCGGGGGCTTAGTATTAGAAAAACATAAGAATAAGTATTTATTAGCATTATTTTTAATTATTCATCTAGGATTATTAGGTTATTTTAAATATATTGACTTTTTAATTAGGAGTATTAATAATATATTTAATAGTAATCTTAAGTTATTAAATGTATTATTACCTATCGGGATATCTTTTTATACTTTTCAAATAATTAGTTACTTAATTGATGTTTATCGAGGAAAAATAAAAGCCCAAGATAACTTTTTTAACTTAGCCACTTATGTTTCTTTATTTCCCCAGTTAATTGCGGGTCCAATCGTAAGATATGAAGATATTAATGATAATTTAATAAAGAAAGATATTAGCCTAGAAAATGCTGCCGTGGGTATAAAAAGATTTACCATTGGTTTAGGAAAAAAAGTTTTAATTGCCAATGTCTTAGAAAGTTTTTGTACTAGTTATTTAAATAGTCCCGATAAAAGTGTAGTCTTTAGTTTCTTTTATATGCTTTGTTATACTATGCAAGTATTCTTTGATTTTGCGGGTTATAGTGATATGGCCATTGGTTTAGGAAAAATATTAGGTTTTAACTTCTTAGAAAACTTTAATTATCCCTTTATTTCCAAAAGTATTACTGAATTTTGGCAAAGATGGCATATTAGTCTTTGCTCTTGGTTTCGAGATTATGTT
>CAKORQ010000210.1 GCA_934101445.1 uncultured Bacilli bacterium
TCTGTATATTTAGAATGGTATTTCTTTACTGGCATATGTTTGTATTTCATAATTACTCCCCCTATGGACCAGGGGAATTCCCCTGGAATATATTAAAAGCAATTGCATATAATATTCATATAATTTAATTTTCTTTTTTTGAACTCAAATATCTAAAGTATTTAACCTTATCAGCAATGATAGGGTTATTTGGTTTTTCTCTCATTTCTTGTTCCCATACAATAACTAAATTCTCTGGAGATGTTATTAATCTAAATTTATAATCTTCCTTCATTGCTTTTATAAGGTAACCTACTTTATTTTCTATATTTTTAGAGTCCGTTGTTATAATTAATTTTTCTGATAAATAATACATATCTTTATTAGTTTTTAAAAATTCATTTGTAATAGTATTTATATCTTTTTCATTTAAATAAGGCATATATAACCTAACTTTACCAGCAACATCTTCTATATTTATCTTTTGTTGTTGCTCTAATTCTGTCTTTAGTTCTGTCTTTATCTCTAAATCTATCTCTGTCTCTGTCTCTATCTCTTGCTCTGTCTCTGGTGTAGTTTTGTCTGGACATTGTCCGGACATTTGTCCCAATCTTAGTTTTTCATCTTCAATTCTTTTCCTATAATTTCTTTTTCTGTCAGCTTCAGTCGTTGATTTTCCAATAAAATCTTGAATATCTAGCATATATATTGCTCCATTATCAAGTATTTCTATTAATCCTAATTCTAGGAAAATTTTTAATGCTTTCTCAATAACGCCCACCGGAAATCTGGTAATATTTGCTAACATTGTGGAATTATATGGAATCCTATCATTGAATAATAATTTCCCTTCATTTTTTAAACTTCTAAGATAAAGTTTTAAAAGTATATTAGAATACATATATCCATCTGGCATACTTTCAAGCATTATCATTTCATCTCTATCATAAAAATTATCTACTAACCTTAGATAATAATATTTTTTGTTGTCAGCCAATTTATATCACCTCTACTTTTTAACTTTAGCTTCTAATCTTTTACACACTCCGTCATATTGTGATTTTTTTAGTTCTTTTGGTTCTACTCCAAATTCTTTTAAAACTTGAGACTTTATCTTCTCACTTGATATTCCGACATTATTGCCTAATGTATAAAGTCTCTTAAGCTGTTTTTCAGTTATTCTATAATCGTTACTTTGTTTCTGTGGTCCTTTAGACTCAAATACGACTGTTCCAAAACCATCACTTGACTGTTTAATTGATGCTTGTTGCAATTGTGCATTTGCTACCTCTTCCTTACTTGCCACACTCTTTTTAATTTCAAATCCTAATATTGCTAATGCTCTTCCAACGGCGCTTGTTTCACAGTTTTCTAAAGCTGATGTTTTATTTATAAATGAAGATCCTTCTTTTTCGTAAGCATATCCAGTAGAAGCCGGAACTTCTGAATTATCTCTGTAAGCTGTTGCTTTCATAACTATTACTTCATTTTCCCATTTAACTATTTCTGTTAGTATTCTACCTTCTGGATACTTTTCATAAAATTTCATAATCCTAACATTTACTTCTACATAATCCTTTAAACCTGACTCTTTTCCCACTTTTCGTTCCCCCTTTCTTGCTTTATGAAGTCCTTAAAAGCTTGTACATATGCTTTATCATATTCTGATAAAGGACTGTTTTCTTTTGAGTACTGTTTTATATACTCTTCCAGTTCTTCTATCGGTTTATGACTTTCTAAGCAATGACCACAACCATCTAAATATCCCCATTTACTATCACAGTTGCAATCATAAGGGCTTAATAACATAGCATACATTAATCTATTTTCAAAGGTCGGTTCTTCAGAGAAAAAACAATCCCATATTTTCATTTACTCTCCCTCTTTATCTATGGTATAATTAATTTAATATCAATTTCCATTGGTCCTATTTTATAGGGCCTTTTTTTTATATTCCCATTGTTGCATCTGTTTTCAAAGTTCTGATATCTTCATCTGCTTCCTCAAGGTCCCTTGCTTCTTCTTTCATCATTTCATCAATTTCTTGTAATATTTCTTTTAAGTCCTTTATTTCATATGCAACTCTAATTTTAGATGCTCTCCAGTACTCATAATTACAAGCAACTTGTAAATCATTTGTACTATATCTATCTTTATAT
>CAKORQ010000211.1 GCA_934101445.1 uncultured Bacilli bacterium
TTATACATATCTTGGACTTGTAAATTATTAACATAATCATAAAGACTTTGATAATTTTTAGGTAAATATAAAGCCACAGTATCACTTACTTTTAAGGCATGATTACCACTTCTAGCCATGATAGTGGGTTCAATACCTAAAGAATTATCTAAAATACTTTGTAAAGCATTATGATACTTAGGATTATTACCAAGTATTTGATTTAATAAATTAACAGAATAAAAGCTTCTTAACTTTGCTTTTACTAAATACATAGAATTTAAATATAATTCTTTAGCCTCTTTATAACTGATTCTACCTGCCGTTAGATTATATAAATTATCTAAACTTAAATCCAAATTCTCCAGATTAAAATGACTATAATCAATATCTTTAGTATTTTGTCTAATTTCATCTAAATGAGTTATTAAATAATCCTTTATTTCCTTAATTTCTTCTGTTTCCGGTACTTGTTGGATAAGAGCCATTATCTCAACTAAAGAAGTTGGCATTTCCACAATTTTTTCTTGGGGTACTTCTTTATAATATTCAAGTTCTCGGGAAGAAAAAGCCGAACCCATCGTTTGAATAACAAAACGATTAGTTTTGCCCTTGACAACTTCAAAATCTAGGACATCTAAAAGCATAACTAATTTATCTTTGGCTAGATTCTCGGTATCACTGTAACATTCATAAGGTTTACTTTTAATAAAATATAGGCCATTTTGAAATTCATCATTAGTTTTATCAACATATTCTTCTGGTAATGTTTTCTTTAAATTATCTAGTTGTTCCTTAGTAGAAATATTTTTTAAAGACTCAATATAATACTTTTGTAAATCTGTTAAAGTACTCTGATGTTCTTCTAGATAAGTATTAACTCTTTTTAAGATTTCTTCATAAATATACTTACCGGCATTAAAAGTAGTATGCCCTAGTTCAGCTTTAGGAACTTTAATAATAACATACTTATCTTCATAATCATTTCGACCATAAGTTAAACATACATTAGCATCACTACTTAAAGAAATACAATTAGTATCTTTATCATAATGAGTTTTAACATGATTAACCATTTCTTCTAAAGTTAACTCAGATCCTTCATTATATCTATCTTTATGATTATAAAAGGTACTGTCAGTAACTATTTTACTGATATGACCAGCCTCATCTAAAGTAGATTTATCTCTAATACCCGCCATATCTCTTTTATTTAAGGCTCTAAAAAAGTAATAATAATTAGTATCTTGATAACAATTAGTTATATTAAATAATTCATTCATAGTATTCATCCTTCCAATTTATTCTAATTAAATAATATCATATTTAAGCGTTTAAAAAAACTATCAAGTTTTATCTTGAATAGTTAAGTTAGGTTATTAGTAATGCTTATAAGGAAATCTTTACTCCAAATATTAAGACTGGTAGTATCTTTTAAAAAAGGTAAAACATCTTCTTTAGCATCACTATAATCAATCTCCGAAAATTTTTTTCTTAGTAATTATTTTAAAGTATCTATATTAAAATTAGTATCAGCATTAATATAATTAGATTCGATTAACTTATTTTTTACTAAGTCTATATTAACGCTTATGTTATTAGCAAGAAAGAAGACATAATCATATGTTCAATAATATTATTTATATTTACCACCCTTCATATATTTTGCTAATAAATTAACGTTAGTTGAATGATATAATTTGCTTAATTTTTCGAGTGTTTCAATATTAAGTTTTGAAAATTCTTCCTTGTCTATTCTTAAATCATTAAATAGTATTATTTCCAATTCACAATAATTTTTTAGTGGTTTTAAAGAATATAATTTATCACACAAGGTTTTTTCTTTAGTCACTATTTGATAAGAATAACCGTCTTCACTCTTTAAAATTATGGATTCTGGATAAACAAGACTTGGAACATCATTAGACTAATTACTTAATTCATTTTTGATAATATTATTGGTTTTTAACATATTTTCACCACTTTTTATCATCATATGGTAAAAAGTGGTGAAAATCAATGATTTAAAAAAGCAAAAAACTGCTAAATTTCTTTAACAGTTTAGTAGCCTACTAGTATTCTTTCATTTCTAGATTTATTGTCGTATCGATTATTTTATCTAAAATAGTCATATTAAGACCAATTCTTTTAATATAATC
>CAKORQ010000212.1 GCA_934101445.1 uncultured Bacilli bacterium
GAAGGTACCGTGGTATTATAAATAATTTCGATATTCTTCTTTGCTTGTAGTTTTTCTAGTAATGGTTGCTCTACTTTTAATTTATCTTTTCTGATTAGCATATAAATTTTATACGCAAAGTTTGATAAATATAATGTTTCTTGGGCAGCGGAACGGCCAGAACCGACAACGGCAATAGTTTGATTTTTAAAGAAGGCTCCATCGCAGACTGCACAATAACTAATACCACGTCCTAAAAATTTTTCTTCATTAGGTAGACCTAATTTTCTGGCTCTACGACCACTAGCAATGATAACTTTCTTAGCCTCATAAGTGGCTTCTTTAGTTTCTACTTTAAAAACGGCTTGGTCTTTAGAAACCTTTATTACTGATTCGAGCTTATATTCAATATTTAAAGACATTAAATGTTCATAAAGTTTATAGGAAAGGTCAGCCCCACTTATGTTAGGAAAACCGGGATAATTATCAATCTTATCAATATAGTTAATTATACCACCAGGCATCCCTTTTTCTAGACAAAGTACTTTTAGATTACTTCTTTTGGCATAGATAGCTGCGCTTATTCCGGCCGCTCCCAGACCTACTATTATTAAATCATACATTTTGTAACCTCCTTTAAAGTTTTTTTAATTTAGAAATGAATATCTTTGGTTTCTTCATTATTATATAAGTCTTCATAACGGCTCTTACGACTAATTATCATGATAGCCAGAAGACCAATTATAAACATAATTATAGAAACAATTTGGGCTACCCTGAAACCACCAAACATTAAGGAATCAGTACGCATTCCCTCGATAAAGAAGCGACCTACTCCATACCACATTAGATAAATGGCAGTTAAAGTCCCAATCTTAGTTTTTTTAGAACGGCGAACTATTAGCATAATGATAAATCCTAAAAGGCACCAAAGGGATTCATAAAAGAAAGTCGGTTCATAATAAACGCCATTAATTTGCATCCCTTTTATTATAAAATCAGGAATATGCTTATTTTGAAGAGCAAGTAAGGTTGTTGCCGGACCGTGAGCCTCACCATTAAAGAAGTTGCCCCAACGGCCAATGGCTTGAGCCAAAATTAAGGAAGGACAGACAAAATCTAAAACTCTAATTAAAGAAACATCATATTTCTTACAATATAAATACATAGTAATTAAACCAGCAATAATACCTCCGTGAATAGCAAGTCCACCTTCCCAAACATAAAGAATTGATACTGGATTTGATGCATAACTACTCCAGTTGAATGCTACATAATAAAGTCTAGCCCCGATAATGCCAAATATTAAGGCATAAAAAAACATATTAAAAAGAAAATCCGTATTAAAGCGAAAGCGCTTGGCTTCTTTTTCGGCAATTATATAACCCAAAACAACCCCTGTTAAAATTAAGACTGAATACCATCTAATTTCAAAATTTCCAATAGTAAATAAAACTGGATTCATATATTTCCTCTTTTCTTCCCCTTGATTATATCAAAAACATTTTAGATTTACCAGATAAGTTTAATTTAAGAATAGAAAAGTATTATCTAAAAGGCGTAGCCTAAATAAGCTGCGCCCTTGTAATCTTGGAATATTGACTATTATGGATTTTTCTTTAATTTTATTTTAAGCTTTATAACATTTTGGCAAAGCAATTACTCGCTAAGCTTCTTTTTTTAAAGATTCTATATCTTCAATTGAAATCTTTGTGGCTTCGACAATTTGCTCATTGGTTAATCCTATTTTAATAAGACTTTTAGCAATTTCTAGTGCTCTTTCTTCAGAGCCTAATTTCAGGCCTTCTAACTTTCCTTCCTCACGAGCTTTCGCTAACTCAGTATTACGAATTAACTCCTTATAGTTCTCTTCTTTATCAAAAAGTCTAATATAACCATCATCACTCGATAATTCTTTAGCGCGATTAACTAACTTTTCTGTATCTTTTTTACGCATAAGTTTATCCGACTCCCTACTTGATTTTGGATTTTAACTATAACTATTTTAAATTTTCTATTTCTTCCATAGATAAACCGGAAGCCTCAGCAATAATCGAGATTTTAACACCAGCTTTTTTTAATTTTTTTGCCATTTCTGTTTTTGTCTCTTTAGAGCCTTCTAATTTACCTTTTTCATGAGC
>CAKORQ010000213.1 GCA_934101445.1 uncultured Bacilli bacterium
GTGGTTATTGTGGGTTACACTAATTTAGTAATTATTTTTAAAAAATTGGTAATAATAAAGTAGTAAGGATTTTGATAGGAATGATAAAAATTAAAAAGATTAAAGTATTAATAATAAGTATATTATGTATCTTAACTATAACTATTGGATTAAGTTATGGGTATTATTTATTAAATAAAATTCAAGAAAATAATAATATAGCAGGAAGTAAATGTTTTAATTTAGAATTTACTAATGAAAAGAATGCTATTAGTTTAGATAATATGTATCCTATAAGTGATGAAGAAGGTAGAAAACTAACACCTTATTCTTTTACGATAACTAATACTTGTGATATGTTAGCAGGATATACTGTTAATATGGAAATGTTAGAAGGTACTACTTTAAATAGTAAGTATTTAGATGTAATGGTTAATAATGAAGAGATAAAGTTACTTACTAATTATGAATCTACTAATACTGTAATAACTGGTAGTACGGAATCAAGAATATTAGCTAAAGGAACTTTGGCGTATAATGATTCCGTAGATTATACAGTTAGATTTTGGATGGATAAAGATGTTGAAGATACAGAATCTATGAATAAACTATTTAAATCTAAAATAGTTATATCAGCAACACCTAGTAGTTGGAATCCTAAAGATGCTGGTTATGATACCTTACATGATGCGATACTTGCTAATGAATATCAAACAACACCAGAAGATGCCACAGGTAAGATAGAGGCAAAGGGAGAACCTGATTTATCAAATACTGCTCCAATTATTAAATGGATAGAAAAAGCTGGCGAAAGTACCACAAGTCAAGTTATAAAACCTGCAAAAAGTGCCATAAAAAGTGATGATCAAACAAGTAATTTAACAGAAAATGATACTAAACTACGCTTGTTTAAGACAAAATTATTTAACAGCGATACATCTACATACACTTTAGAGGATCCAGTTTATATTGATCCAACAACATTAAATTTTGATGATAATCAGAAATATTATTTTCAATCTGAAAACATCATGTATAATCAGACTAATAATGGGTTATATACTTCCTCACGCAATGTTGGAAACACTGTTTATCAAATTACTGGTGCCACAAAAACAAACGGCAGTGCAACTTGGAATGGGATATCTTATGATAGTATTATATATAAGTTGAATTTATTAAGTCTAAATGGAAATGAATTAGAAACAGATAAATCTGATAAGGGATTATATCAAGCAACAGATGAACTAGGTACTACATATTATTATCGAGGAAATGTGGGGAATAATAATGTATATTTTGCTGGATTTTATTGGCAAATTATAAGAATAAACGGTGATGGTTCGATAAGAATAATATATAACGGAGCGAAGAAAAATGCCAAAGGTGTAGAGCAATCAATTAATAGTAAAGCATATCGCTTTAATGAATTGAATAATAAACCTGCTTATGTCGGTTATATGTATGGAAATCCGGACGGTGTTACTTATAATGACGTGTATGCTAATATAAATAATTCGACAGTAAAATCTACAATAGACGGTTGGTATGCAATTAATATAAAAAGCAATAATTATGATAAATTCATTTCCTTGGTAACCGGCTTTTGTGGAGATCGATCTTTGTATGGTGGTGATGGCATTAGTACTTCAAACTATACATATTTTGGAACTTACGGAAGATATGAAAAAAACTTAGCCAAGTTTGCTTGTCCAAATATTGAAAGAGATTTGTATACTACAACTAATGCAAATATTGGAAATAATAGTTTAACATATCCTGTTGGATTAATTACTTATGACGAGTTAGTCTATTCTGGGCTTGATAGTAGGCATATTAATAAACTATCTTGGAGTTATTCATCCGAAAATTATTGGACTATGTCAGCAGCATATTTTAGTCACTATGATGGCAAAAGCTATGAGTGGATTAATTCTAGTGGTAAAATGATTTATTCTGTTCATCTTTCTAATTGGTATAGTGCACGTCCTGTTATTAATTTAAAATCGGATGTTAAAATAACCGGGGGAATAGGTACTTCTAATGATCCGTATGTTATAGATACAAGTAAATAGTAAGGATAATAATATAGATGAAAAAATTTAATAAAGATAAATATTTAAAGAAA
>CAKORQ010000214.1 GCA_934101445.1 uncultured Bacilli bacterium
GTGGTTATTGTGGGTTACACTAATTTAGTAATTATTTTTAAAAAATTGGTAATAATAAAGTAGTAAGGAAAACATTTATGAAGAAAAAGATTAACATATTAATTATTAGTTTAATTATAGTTTTAGCAAGCCTAGGTTTATCTTATGCTTATTGGAAAATAACTTTAATGGGAGATAAAGGTAATAACGTTACCTCTGGTTGTTTTAATATCGAGATGATTAATCAAAAAGATGAAATAACTTTAGGTAGTACTTTTCCGATAACTGATTCTGAAGGTTTAAAGTTAAAACCCTTTAGTTTTACTTTAAAAAATACTTGTACCATCTTTGCTCATTACTACGTTAATATGGAAATGTTAGAAGGAACAACTTTAAATAGTAAGTTTGTAGCCGTAAGAGTTAATAATGAAGCCATTAATACTTTAGATACTTATAAAGTAGCAAATACTACTATTAATACTTCAACGGAATCAAGAACGATTGCTGAAGGTTATTTAGGAGCCGATGAAGAAGTAGATTATACCGTATCATTTTGGATGGACGAAGATGCTACCATTGATGATGATGTTATGAATAAAGTCTTTAAATCGAAAATAGTTATTAATTCCGAACCTGGTAAGTACGATCCCGTATCAGCTGGTTATGATACTTTACATGATGCTATCTTAGTAAATGAATATCAAACTACTCCTGAGATAGCCAAGACTAAGATTGCAAATAAACAAGAAGTTGATTTATCAAATACAGCACCGATAATTAAATGGTTGGAAAAAACTGGGGAAAGTACAACCAAGCAAGTTATAAAGCCAACTGCTGAAGCAATAAATTCAGTATCAGAATTAAGTAATCTGAGTAGCGACGAGCAATATATGTATATTTGTACAGCAAAATCATTTGATAGCACTACTGCAAAATATTCTTTGTCAGATTGTTCGTTAAAAGATCCAACTAAATTAGAATATTCTGAGAGTCAAAAATACTACTTCTCTTTAGAAACAATGACTTTCAACGTTAATGACTTAAAGCTATCAGTTATGAGAAATACAGAGGAAAATACTGTTTATGAGATAGTTGGTTCAACAAAAACAATTAGTTTGTACACAACCAATGGAATAACATATAAGGCTAATATATATAATTTGTCGTGTATTACTTTAACAGAAACAGAATTAGAAACTGATAAATCTGATAAAGGTATATATCAAGGAACCGATGATTATGGAACAACCTATTATTATCGCGGTAATGTCAAAAATAATATTATTCAGTTTGCTGATTTTTATTGGCAAATTGTAAGAATAAATGGTGATGGTTCCATAAGACTTATTTATGATGGAACCGAAAAAAATGCCACTGGGGTAAAACAATCAATAAATAATCGAACATACCAATTTAATAGTTTATATAATGATCCAACTTATATCGGATATATGTACGGTGATAAAGACGGTACAACATTTGATGAAGTACATAATAATATTAATAATTCAACAATAAAAACAATAGTAGATAATTGGTATAAAACTAATATTGTAGATAAAGGGTATAGTAGTTATGTAGCTAATGTGGTAGGTTTTTGTGGCGATAGAAGTCTTCCTGCAGGCGTTTGGGGAACAAATGATAATGGAGATGGAGTAAATAATACCCCACGAACATCATATTTTGGCACATATGTAAGATATATAAAGAATGTTGCTCAATTTACTTGTCCAGAACCATCTAGAGATTTATATACGACTACAGATTCTAGTATAGGTAATAAGTCTTTAACTTATCCTGTTGGCTTAATATCTTATGATGAATTAGTGTTTGCTGGTATGGATCAAAGACATATAAACAAATTATCATGGGCTTATTCTACACAACATTACTGGACAATGTCCCCTTCGCATTTTGCTGCGGCAGGCGGCGCTGCTCGCGATTGGCGTTTGCTTAGTGTTGGCTCTCTTACTGGCACTTGGGTTATTGACGATTACGCTGCCCGTCCTGTCATAAATTTAAAATCGGATGTCAAAATTACTGGTGGAACAGGTACTGCAAATGACCCGTTCGTAGTAAATACAAATAATTAAGTAACTGGGGCCAATA
>CAKORQ010000215.1 GCA_934101445.1 uncultured Bacilli bacterium
TAGAGTATTTAACTCTATGAAATTTTTAAGTTAAAATATATTTTACCCAAAGTCCAATATTTTATACTTAAAAAAAGCAGGGTTCCCTACTTTTATTCTTTACAAACTTCATCTAAGTCTTTTATTAAATTATCAATATCTTCTTCATTAGGAGTTCTAACGCCACTGGCAAAGGCATGACCACCACCATTATACTTAGCAGCAATCTCATTAATAACTGGACCTCTACTACGAATATTTACTTTAAATACTTTATTTTTAGTATCATAAGATATAAAAGCCCAAACTTTTATTTCTTTAATAAAGTTAAAGTTATTAACCATATTACTAGCCGTGCCACTATCAACGCCAAATTTTTCTATTAATTCATTATCTATTTTAATATAAGCAAAACCATTTTCGGTTAGAATTAAATTTTCAGCTAAATAACCTTGGAACCTAATTTCATTAATTGGTCTTTCATATAACTTAACATATAACTTGGAAAAATCTAAATTAGTTTCTTCTATTAAACGACTTACTAACTTAAAAGTCTTAGCAGTAGTATAGGGAAGTAAGAATCTATCACTATCGGATACAATTCCACAAAATAAGTTTTCGGCTACATGTAGGGGCATTTTTAACTTTGTATTAAATATTAATTCCGTAACTAATTGAGCCGCTGAACAACTAGTGGTATCAACTAGTTCAACATCCCCCATTTTATCTTCAAAAGGATGGTGATCGATTTTTATAACCTCGCTATACTTACTAAAAGTTATTCCATCAATGCGATAGATATTAGGAACATCAACCACAATTAACAAGGGATTAACTAATTCATCTTCATTTATTTTATCTAAAGTTCCATAAGTCTTAAAACGAGCCACACTACTACCAACAGCATAAACTTTCTTATTAGGAAAAGTCTCTCTAATACTATCTCTTAGAGCAATCTCGGTAGTTACCGCATCAGGATCCGGTCCAATATGCCTAGCAACTACAATTGTGTCATATTTTTTTATCTTTTGATATATCTTTTTATATATTGGATTTACCACAAAAATACTCCTGACTAATTATTAAGAAAACTATATGTATCTCTAGCAATCATAACTTCTTCATCAGTTGGTATAACATAAATAGGTACTGATGAGTTAACAGAAGAAATAATGCCTTCCTTACCAAATCTAGTGGCTTCATTTTTTTCACGGTCAATCTTAATACCTAAAGCCCCTAATCTATCAACAATCATACGACGAACATGAGCAGAATTTTCCCCAACCCCAGCGGTAAATACTAACATATCACAACCACCTAGTTCTACATAATATTGGGCTATATATTTAACAATAGAATTTACTAATAAGTGATGTGCTAAAATAGCCTTATGATTACCATTACTAATTTGAGCCTCAATATCTCTAAAATCACTAGAAATACCACTGATACCTAACATACCACTCTTCTTATTTAAAATCTTATCTACTTCTTCTAAAGACATACCAGTCTCTTTCATAATATAAGGAATAATAGAATAATCTATATCACCACAACGAGACCCCATAACAATACCAGCATTTGGAGTAAAGCCCATAGTGGTATCAATACATTTACCATCACGAACAGCTGAAATTGAACCACCTGAGCCAATATGACAAACAATTACATTACAATACTTACGATCAAGTATTTCCGATGCTCTTTCAGATATATATTTATGACTTAAACCATGGAAACCATATTTTCTAATGCCATACTTTTCATACCATTCATAAGGAACAGGATAAATATATTGATCTTCATCCATTGTTTGATGAAAGGCTGTATCAAAACATCCTACTTGCAAAGCATTAGGAATAGCCTTTTGGAAAGCTTCAACTCCCATAATATTAGCAGGATTATGTAAAGGGGCAAGAGGAATAAGTTTTCTTAATTGTTCCATAACATCTTCATCAATAATTACAGACTTATTATACTTATCTCCCCCATGTACTAGGCGATGTCCTACTCCTTTAATTTCATCTAAATCTTTAATAACTCCCTTTTCTAAAAGAGTCTTAAGTAAAATATCTACAGCAACACTATGATCTTTTAATTCTGCTTGA
>CAKORQ010000216.1 GCA_934101445.1 uncultured Bacilli bacterium
GTCTAATTATAACAAAAATAATATGTATCTATAATAGAAAAAAACGAAATATAATAAAAACATAATTATAATCCTAGCCACCCTTTTATTCTTCTTCTTCTCTAACTTGAGCCTCATCTATCTTTTTAGAAGATAAAAATGTTATTTTCTCGGCAATAATATCAGTTGAATAGTGTGTATTATCTTCACTATCTTTATAAGAGTTAATTTGAATTCTACCCTTAACACCTAATAAATCACCGGTTTTACAATACTCTTTAGTATTTAGAGCAATAACATTCCACAAGACCACCCGAATAAAATCTGTTTCGTAAACACCATCTACATTTTTAAACTTTCGAGGAACAGCTAAAGTTATTAATGCTCTTTTTTTGTTGTTTTCCGTCGTAACTACTTCGGGGTCTTTAGTAAGTCTTCCTACTAAGACAACTTCGTTCATCAATTTAAAACCTCCTTTCTGCCTAAGAGATTATCAGGATTTAAATATTTTCGCAAATAACTATATTACTAATATATCCTTTATCATTTAGCCAAATAAAAAAGTTAGCAAGCCCAAACTATCAAGTTTAGAATCTAAACTAACTCCATTTCATCTTTTTAGGACCTTTTTTAATTTTATTCTTTTATTAAGCGATTTAACTCAACCGCATATTCCATAGGTAACTCTTTTTTAAAATCAATCATAAACCCCATAATTAAAAGTTCTCTTGCTTGATCTTCACTTAGCCCTTTACTAGTTAAGTAAAATAGTTTATCGGCATCTAATTTTGAGACAGTAGCCTCATGCGTAAGACTAGAAGTTTTATTACCAACAATATTCTTAGGAAAAGTATCACTTTTGGAAATATCATCTAAAAGAATCGTATCACATTTAATCGTGGCTACCGAATCCGTGGCTTCTTTGGTAATCCTCGTGGTTCCGCGGTAATTAGCAATCCCCCCGGCCTGGGCAATCGACTTACTAATAATACTACTTTTGGTATTTTGACCTAAATGGATCATCTTAGCGCCCGCATCTAAGACTTGCCCTTTTTTAGCATAAGCAACACTTATCGAATTACCCCTAGCACCATTACCTTTTAAAATACAAGAAGGGTATTTCATCGTAAGACCACTACCGATATTACCATCAACCCATTCCATAAGCCCCCCATCATCAACAATTGCTCGTTTGGTAACTAAATTATAAACATCCGTTGACCAATTTTGAATCGTCGAATAACGACACTTTGCATTCTTACCCACGTAAATTTCAACTACCCCCGCGTGCAAACTTGTCTTCGAGTAAGCCGTGGCCGTACATCCTTCGATATAAGAAAGATCAGCACCATCATCAACAATAATAATAGTATGTTCAAACTGTCCTAAAGACTCACTTTCAATCCGAAAATAGCTTTGTAAAGGCTTATCTACCTTCACACCCTTAGGAATATAAATAAATGAACCTCCTGACCAAACAGCATTATTTAAAGCCGTATACTTATTTTCTTCTAACTTAACTAAATTATTAAAATACTTCTTAAAAAGTTCCGGATACTTTTGTAAGGCCTCATCTGTCGAAGTAAAAATAATGCCATTACCAATGGTTTGTTTATGATAAAACACTTCCGATTCATACTGATTAGTAACCCCTCCTAAATACTCTTCTTCGGCTTTAATAACCCCTAAATCATCAAAAGTATTCTTTAAGTTACAACTAACCTTTTCCCACTTATCAGTCATTTTATTGGTCTTATCTTTATAATAACAAATCTCATCAAAATTAATATGGATATCCGGACCGAAATTTGGTTCCTCTTGCTTTAAAAAATTATGATACGCCTTAAGACGGTGTTCAAGCATCCAAGCCGGTTCCTTTTTCTTTTCTGATAACTTTTTTATAAATTCTTCATTTAATTTTTCTTTCATAACAATCACGCTTCATATTATACTATAATATTGAAAAAATAGAAATTCTTTGTTACAATAAATTTAGAATAGAAGGAACAACAGCTGTTCTGGAAACCGAGGACGGCATGGAAAACGTGCCGCGGCAGCTGCTCCCGGCAGA
>CAKORQ010000217.1 GCA_934101445.1 uncultured Bacilli bacterium
TATTAAAACAGTAGAAATTGATGATGATTATAATAATCGTAATATTACTTTAACTAATGAAGAAGATAGATTAGTAATTAGTGGTAAGTTTAAAAAAGGAGAAAATGTTAGTTTTATCTTAAGAAAAGGTTTTACTAATAATTATTATGATCAAATAATAAGTAAGAAACCATATACAGCCTTATGCGTAGATATCTTTACAGAAGAAGAAACTAATGAAGGTATTAATATTACGAGATATATTAATAAAGAAGGTTTAAGTGGTAAATATAGTATTTATATTAAGATAAATGATAAAATATATAAGACTAATAATTATATAGAAATTAGTAATTTAAAAGAGGCTTTAGTGTAATATCGTTATTACTCCTAAACCTCTTTTTTATTAAACTTAATTATATATAATAATGAAAATAACTATTAAGACTTATTATGTTTATAAGATATAGTATAAAATACTCTAATTCTTTTAATTTAACAATAGTTTTTTAACTATTTTAATTCGCCTAGGGTAAATTGGATAATTGGAATTATTGGAATAATTGGAGTAATTGTAGTTGAAATTGAAACACCCATTAATTGAGAATGAAACCATATTTTATCATTTTTTCTAATATATCCAATAGAATCGTAAGCGTTATTATCAGTAGTGTTTTTATAAAGAACAGTTGCTTCATTTACAAAATGAATTAACCGTTGCTCATCACTTTCAGAATTAAGCTTATCTGGAAGATAATTTGTTAACGAGCTATTTATTTGCTTTATTGATATGCCAACTTCTTTATTGATAACAGATGTATCTATTAAATAAAGTTTATTAGAAGAATCATTACCAAAACTTACAATGTTTATATCTGCATCAAAAACTTCATTTGCTATAACTGGAACACCATAACAATAGTAATCGAAGACAACTAAATCAAAGTTACCTTGCAATATCTCATCTAAATTGTATGAATTAGTGTAAGCAATATTGTAATAATATTTATTAAGGATTTGATAGTATATGGCATTTTCTTTTGAATTAAAAGCATCATTATAATAATGCAATATTTTAGCAGGATTTTTACTTACCACGATACCGGTATCTAAAGTTATTTCAGCATTTTGATTATTACTAGTATCAGTTAAAGTACCACTACCGATTTTAACTTTTAGATTGCCGGCTCCTCCAACCATGTGAACCTTTATAGAGTAGGTTATCTTTTTATTTAATTCTTCTAACTTAGTAAGTTCAACTTTAATTGGACTTTCTAATTCGTCATTAACATAGAAGGATAGATTACTAATATCAAGATTGGAAGCGACATTGCCTAAAGAATCGGTGCCAGCAATTTTAAATTCCAAGATATCAGTTGATAAAACATTTACTTTTTCAACGCTTTCAATTTGCCAATAAGGTTTTTCATTATCATGGATAAAATATAAATTACATTTTGCCTTTTTAGAAAGGTTACTAATAAATAATCCCCAATTATCATTATCCCAAGTAGCGGTTGTATCATTATCGCAATCAATCTTATTAATATAAAGATTATCAGCCTTACTAGGAATATTATCCTTTAACGCATTATCAACATAAACTGCTATAGTATTATCACTTTTAACATTAATTTTTAATAAAGTAAGTATACCTAAAATAATTATAGATATAGTAAAAAAATATTTCTTTTTCATCTAAAAAACTCCTCATTTGCCGTATTTTCGGTTTCATAGAGCATATTACTCTATGAAAAATGGCTTGCAAAGCCAGTGTTTACTGAGGATTGAAAAAATTTGACCATGAATTTTGACCACAATAGAGCATAAATGTTTGACTATAAATTATTTGGCAAAGCCCTATATTTACTGGCTTTAAGTCAAATCTGTTTGACCATAAAAATGACTACAATCGTAGAAAAAAATACTCTTTTAAAAGCCGAAAAACTGTGATATATTTAATGTATAAGTTAAAAATAAGACCATAAAGTTAGCTTTCATAGAGTTATATACTCTATGATTTTTTGGATATTAGACTAAGTATACCCACTTAAATTAAAACTTTACT
>CAKORQ010000218.1 GCA_934101445.1 uncultured Bacilli bacterium
CCACTTACTTGATTATTCTTAAAATATTTCTTATTTTGTTTAATTAAAGCTTCTAATAAAGTTCTTTGCTCTAATAATTTATTTTTATATTCTATTTTATTTTTCATATAATTATCTACCTTTTTAAATATTTTACTTTTACCTAGAGTGATTTTTACTCAGGGGACAAATATATTATCATGTTTTAAACTAAATTACTAGATAGTTAGTCTTTAAAAGTAGTCAAGTAAAAGTAATTAAGAAAACATATGAATATTTTTTTCTTTGAAAGTTTAATTTTCCTAACTATTTGGGGACAAATATTTAACATTAATACTTATAGCCTAGTATTTATGCAAGTAATAGCTAGAAGCAACAAAAAATAATTAAAATGAATAAAGGAGGGTAATAACTCGGCCTTTAACACTAATAAAGCCTTCTTCTTTTAAGTTTTTTAATTCTCTTGTCATTGCACATCTATCAATAGCTAAATAATCAGCTAAATCTTGCCAAGTACTTTTAAGATAAATTATTTTTGAACGATTTTTTAAAGCTTCAATCCGAAAATACTCCAGTAATTTATTACGAATCGTTTTTTGCGTTAATATCTCGATTCTTTCATTTTTTAAAGTGTTTTTTTCTAGGGCAATCATCAGTAAATTTTTAATAAATTGATTGTAATAACTATACTTGGTATCATTGATCCCTAAAATAACTTTATAATCTAACCATAGTATTTTAGTATCTTCTCTTGTAATAATTTCATAATCATTACTAAGTAAACTAGTTAGAGAAGTACCTAATATTTCATCTTCATAAATAGTTTCAATAATAGTCCTAGTTCCATTATAATCAATTCTTATAATATCAAGACTACCATCTATTACTAAGCCAATACTTTCCTTGTCTTTAAAAAGATAAGCTATGTTGACACCTTTTTGATATGTAAAGTTAGAAGTTTCTAAAAGTTTTAATAATTTGCTTTTATTATCAGGGGTTATATCTTTAAAAAGAGAAATCATGTTTACACCTCTTACTTAAAAATATAACAAAAAGTTTAAAATGTTGCAAGTGCAACAAAATAATTTTTACGATTATGTTATAGTGGGTATGTTACGAAAGGATATTAGATGTATGAAAGTAATAAAAAGAGATGGACATATGGTAGATTGGTGTCCCGAAAAAGTAGAAGCAGCCATTATAAAGGCTAACAACGAGGTAGAAGATGAAGATCAAGCCTCGGGTACACAAATTAAAAATATAATTAAGTATATTGAAAGACTAGGGAAGAAAAGAATTCTAGTTGAAGATATTCAAGATATAATTGAAATGAAGTTAATGAGTATTGGTAAGTATGAACTAGCTAAGAAATATATAACTTACCGCTATACGAGGGAATTAGTAAGAAGAAGTAATACGACGGATCTTGCTATCAAAGAATTAATTGATGGGGAATCTGAATATTGGAATACAGAAAATTCTAATAAAAATGCGAAGATAGTAACAACGCAAAGAGATTATTTAGCCGGTATTACAAGTACGGATATTACTAGAAGATTTTTACTTCCTGAGGATATTGTGGCTGCTCATGATGCCGGGATTATTCATTTTCATGATGCTGATTATTTTGCTCAAAATGCCCTACATAATAGTGATTTAATTAATTTAGAAGATATGTTGCAAAATGGGACAAGTATTAATGGGGTTATGATAGAAAAACCGCACCGTTTCTTAACCGCGATGACGATTGCTACCCAAATTATTACAGCTGTTAATTCTAGTCAATATGGAGGATGTACAGTAACTCTTACTCATTTGGCCCCTTTTATTCGTTCTAGTCGTGAGTATTATGAAAAAAAATATAAAGAGCGTAAACTTACTAAGGCACAAATTACTAAGTTTATAGAAGAAGATTTAAGAAAAGAAATTACGGATGGGGTTCAGACTTTCCAATATCAAATCAATTCCATGACTACTACTAATGGGCAGGCTCCCTTCTTATCAGTTTGTATGTATTTAGGGGAAACTACGGAATATAAAGAAGAACTTGCTA
>CAKORQ010000219.1 GCA_934101445.1 uncultured Bacilli bacterium
TCTCGTCTTTATTGTCTTCTTTTTCAGTAATATTATTTACTTTATCTTCTAATTCATTATTTGAAATAGTTTCTTCTATTTTTTCTTCATCATTTTCTTTTTTATCAGAAGTTTTAGCAATAATTACTTCTTCTTTAGGTTCTGAAGAACTATTGGCAGTATCATTTTCTTCTAAACGTTTTCTGATTTTTTCTTTTAATTCTTCTTCCTCTTGTTTAGATAGTTTATTTTCTTTTGATTCTAATGATTTGTCAACCTTCTTTTTAGTATCAAATAAATTTAACATCTTTAATAAATCATAAATTAAAATTCCAAAAGAAGGTATCAAAATTAGAAATAATTTGGGTCCTTGTTTAAGTAAGAAGAACTGGGCTTGGCCTAGTTGGGGAACTTTTAAGATTACTTTTCCAATAATATTATTAAATTCTACTGGGGTTTCATCGGGTACTAAGTTATTATCGCCTTTGGTTGTAAAGTAATATGTGCCATTATCATAAGTTATTTTATTAATTCTATGAGTTATGGTATCACCATAATTAATTTTACTTTGAGAAATAAAGGTTATTACATCACCTTCATGTAACTGACTAGGCTCATCTATTCTTAGATTAACAACGACATCATAAACTTTAATGGTTGGTAACATCGAGCCGGATATAATTGTATATAGGGAAACAATTGGTTTAAATCTTTCCCCTTTTCTAGCATAGATGTTATTAGCAATTACATAATAGATTAGAAAGGCCGCTACTAACATTAAGATAGCAAATATGGTCCAAGTAAAGATGTCTGCGATTATTTTGAAAATAGATTTTTCACCATTATTTTTTCTATTCATTTTAGATTGTCCTTTCTATCTATTTAACTACTATTTCTAAGTTTGTACTAAATAACTTACCTTGATCAATATTTTGATCTTGATATGTCTCCTTAAATTCGTAATTAATTACATAAGTATTTTCTGAGTTGGGAGCGATTACTTCGTTTTCAATTAATGGTGATTCAATATATGGAGCCTTAGAAAAGCCAATTATTTTATCATTTCTAGTTAAGGTATAATCTAAGTTATTTTGTTCGGTAAATGTATTTATAACATTTTTCCAATTTAGAGTATAGCGAACGGTATCACTACTATTGTTTTTGATTTTAAATACTTGTTTACCACTCCAACCTGGTCCTACATCTTCGGCTTTTAGAACGATAATGTCTTCAATAAAGAAGTTTTGACCTAAAATTATTTCCACTTCATTACACTTAGTATCACATTTACCATCGCCATTGGTATCGCAATTATAATCACATTTGCCGTCATTATTAGTATCACAGTTTAAATCGCATTTGCCATCGCCATTGGTATCGATATTTAAATCAGCCTTACCATCACCATCTAAATCAATATTTTTATCCGGCCACTCATCGCCATTAGTATCACAATTTAAATCACATTTACCATCGCCGTTGATATCTTGGTTGATTTTATTCCAATCGGCTTTGCCATCACCAGTAGTATCGACATTAATATTTGGTTTGCCATCCTTATTGATATCTAAATTTGTATCGGGTTTACCGTTGCCATTGGTATCTATGTTTAAATCAGGTTTGCCATCGCCATCTAAGTCGATGTTTACATCTGGCCATTCATCATTATCCGTATCACAGTTTAAATCACATTTACCGTCACCATTAGTGTCCTGATTAATTTTATTCCAATCGGCCTTACCATCACCATCATTATCTACATTAACATTTGGCTTGCCATCTTTATTGATATCTAAGTTGGTATCGGGTTTGCCGTTGCCATTAGTATCAATGTTAAGGTCAGGTTTGCCATCACCATCTATATCAATGTTACGATCTGGCCATTCATCATTATCGGTGTCACAGTTTAAATCACATATACCATCGCCATTAGTATCTTGATTAATTTTATTCCAATCGGCTTTGCCATCTTTGTCTTTATCAACATTTATATCGGCTTTGCCGTCTTTATTGA
>CAKORQ010000220.1 GCA_934101445.1 uncultured Bacilli bacterium
CAGTTTAATTTTCATGGGAGTTTTAATGCTTAGTGGTTGTGCTCTACCCTTACAAAGTAGCAATTATCCGGCTTGGAAAACTAAAAATTTGATTATGAATAAAGATACCAATAGTGGTTTTATGGGATTATATATCGGTGATACCGCTCATGTTACTGATTTTGATATAACTGTTACTAGTTATGAAGAAAAAGATGATAAACTAAATATTACAGTTAAAATTAAAAACATTACCGAAAGCAAGAAAAATATTAATAATAAAGATTTTCCTCTAATGTGGAATCTAGATAAAGATAAATCATCTTATACTTATCCAATCGATGATAGTAAAAAGCATACTGTTAATGGTAATGAAGAAATAGTTTTAAATATCTCTTACGAACTTAAAAGTAATATGAAAAAACCACTGGCTATATATTATGGAGAAGTATACGAAGATAAAACAGATGGCAATTCTTATTACTTCTATATCAAATAAGATTAGTTATCAAAAATATGAATAAGATTACCAAAAAGTAATCTTTTTTATTATTTGGAGACGGAATTATTCTAGACTTTTAAAATATTTGTGATATATTTAGAATAAATGAAAGGAATTTATATATGAGGCTAAATCTTACTACTTTAATGAATAAAATTAACGAAGAGGAAAATAACGTTAATACTTTAATGGCAAATATTAGATTACATCTTTTTAGTACTTCGATTAAGGAACTTGATGTCAAAGAGACAATATTAGAAGATTATAAAGATGATTTAACTGTTGAGTTAAAAAATTTAAAAGACACTTATGCTTTTCTTACTAAACTTAAGAGAATCCAGTTTGAGAAGAATAACTATTATAAATTAGAAGATGGCAGGACTATCCAACAGGCTATTTCAGATAACAATTATCTTAGAAAGTTAAAAAATTTTTATAGTTCAATTGTTAATAATAGATCAACCAAAACCAGAGTTACAGAAGTTAATAATTCTTACTTTGAGTGCCATAATTTAAACTATGATATTAAAGAGTTGCAAGAAGAAATAGATAAAATTACCAAGAATATTGAGACTACTGATTTTGAAATATCTAAATTAAATTCAATAGAATTTGAAGTTTAGTTTTAGGGTCTTAAGGCTACTTAAGTTAAATTAAAATATTTATTTTAAGCCCTAGCCTTGTTTTTCCTATTTTTTTTAAGTAATCAAGATTTATAATTATAATTTACGATTTATAACTATTAACAACTGTTTATAATAATTTAACTCTTATAATTTAATTCCTATTAAAAGGATAAAAAATAATTTAGTGGATATTTTGTTATATAAATAGGAAAAACATTGAAAAGAACCATTTAAGCAAATTGCTTAAATGGTTCTTTATTTTTAAGATACTTTTCCAAATTTAGTAAAGGGAAAAAGGCGAAAATTAGCGATGCCGTTAATATCACTTTTTTGGACCGCTCCAAAGTAACGACTATCAAGAGAGTCTTCGCGGTTATCCCCAATCAAGAAATATTCATCGGCTCCCAGAACAACTTGAGGAAAATCAAATGATGTTCCATAACCATAACTTGATATTTCTTCGTTATTAACATAAATAGTACCACTTACACATTTTATTTTATCGCCAGGGATTCCCATAACTCGTTTAATTAATTTATCGCCATTATGGTTGGCAACCACAATATCATAACGATTTATTCTATCCGTTCTTCTTAAGATTAAAACATCATTGGTATGTAAGGTCTCTTGCATAGAAGGGCCATTTACTATTACAGGAGTAGCAATATAGGTTCTAAATAAAATTACTACTATAAATATTATAATATAGGGTAATATTTCTTTTAATTTTTCTTTCATATCTATCACTTAGAAGATTATATCACAAACCAAAAAGAAAAACTCTACTTGAAGTAGAAGTTTACCGTTTTTTTCGAGATTTTTTTTGTTTACTTTTTTCCCTCATAATTTTTTGAGCATTTAAAACCCTTTGTTTTATA
>CAKORQ010000221.1 GCA_934101445.1 uncultured Bacilli bacterium
AATCATAGTAGGTAAACCCATAAATTACACTGGTGATACAGTATTTAATTTTGATTATACAGGGGGAGAACAAACATTTGTGGCACCAGTATCTGGAACTTATAAATTAGAAACATGGGGAGCACAAGGTGGTGATACATACTCTAATAACAACGGAATAGTGTCGAAAACTGGTGGTAGTGGCGGATATTCTAGTGGATATTTTAATTTGAATGTTGGCAATAGGTTATATGTATATGTAGGCCAAGGTGGTACTTCGACAAAGGAAACATCAATTAATCTTACTGAAAATTGTTCAGCTCCTGAAACTTTTAATGGTGGTGGTTCGGCATTTATAGCAAACTGTGTAGATAGTGCTGGTTCAGGTGGCGGTGCAACACATATTGCAATAAAGTCTGGCTTATTAAGTACACTAGAAAATAGTAAGGAAAATTTAATTCTTGCTTCTGGTGGCGGTGGTGGCAGTTATTCATTTTATGCTTTTGCAGCTGATGGTGGCTCAGGTGGCGGATTTAATGGAAATTTGCCATCTGATTTGAATAATGGTGGCATTTGCGGTTGGGGTAGAGTTTTGACTTTTGGAAATAAATCAACTCAATTTTCTGGCGGTACTACAACCGGTTGTATAGTAAATGGCCAAACTGTTGCAAAATTTGGATTAGGAGAATCTACAAAGGGTCCAAATAACTATGGTTCCGGCGGTGGCGGCGGCTATTATGGTGGCGGTGCCGGAAGAACTGCATATGGTGCAGGTGGTGGTTCTGGTTATATTGGAAATCAACTTTTAAAAGATAAAGTTATGTATTGTTATAACTGTGAAGAGTCATTTGAAGAAAGTACCAAGACCATATCAACTACTTGCAGCGAAGAAACTCCAACTAGTTACTGTGCTAAAAAAGGTAATGGTTATGCTAGGATAACCCTCGTAAGTATAGATGAATAGGTCTTATTAAATTGGTGTGCAAAATCACATCTTTTTATTTTGAGTAAATTTTTTGTGTCAACTTAATGTCAAATTTAGAAAAAGTTTGGCATTTTTTAGTGCTTTTTTGAAATTTTTGAAGGAAATTGGGCTTCCATTACCAATATATATAATTAGGAAGGTAAATAATAACCTTCAAAAAAAGGAGGTGACAAGATATGATAATTATTTACAACAGGAAGGAGTTTAGACATGCTAGAAAAACAGAAAATCATAAAGATGTGGCATTACAATAAAAAACATAACATTACCAGCTTTAGTTTTCCATTTGCTTGGGATGTTATGTTTAACCAGATGTTCATTTCCAGTGATACTATGCCTTTAATAGAATATATAGTTTCCACTATAGAATATGCAACTAAGCAAGATTTTAAAGACAAAGTTAAATTACTGCCCAAAGATTTACCACAGCATTCAATAATTGATACCAATAGTAAAAGCGATTTACTACTTTCTTATCCTAATAGAAAAAAAGAAACTAAATGTATTTTAGAAATGAATTCATCACATATTATGGTCATGAGAAATGCCTTTTATGCTTATAAAATTGCAAGTGGCGGTTTGAAAATAAAGAATGGAGCATATAAAAAAATATTCGACACCATTGTAGTAAATTTTAATTCCTATCATCATAAATCTGAACGATTAGTTGAAATTGGAATATTTCAAACTGATTTTGGTAAAATTATTGAAGATAGCATTAAAATTATTAATGTTAATATAGATAAAGCTTTAAATAAGCGGTATACTTATCTTAATGAACAGGAAGAGAAAATGGCAAGAATATGTAGGATTTTAACTACATGTGATATTAAAGTATTAGAAAGAGAGTTAATTGAAATTATGAGTAAAGAAGAAACTAAAAAAATTGTAGCAAGAGCCAAAGAATTATCAAGCGATGATGAATACATTAGACTGTTTGAAAACGGTGAAGAAGATAACTATAAAGAGTTAATTCGTAATACGGAACTTGCAGAAGCTAGGGA
>CAKORQ010000222.1 GCA_934101445.1 uncultured Bacilli bacterium
CCAGTTCATACCTTGTTTCTTCCTTTTTCCAAGCATCATGCTTTACATTATATTCCCGTAATTTTGCAGCATTTTCTTCTTCAATTTTCTTTTTATGGAATATGTCAAACAAGCCTGCCTTTTCAAGCTGCGGATAATCCGGTTCTTGCGGCTTTTCCGGATAATCTCCTGCCTTTTTCTCATTCAGGATCCGCTCATAATTAGATTTCCAAAGTTCATCGCCTTCTCCTTTTCCAATTATGTTTTCCTCTTTTTCAAGCTTTGTATGCTTCTCTTTGATCCGGCGTATATCATCCCTCAGATCTATCAATTGTTCCTTCGTTCTTGCATTTTCTTCTTGTACAAAATATAAACCGGGCATTCTTTTAGACAGAGAGCAGATATCAGTCTCTATCTGTATCAAATGATAAAGATACTGTTTCAAAAAGTCTGTATTTGCCTCGTCTATTGCTGCCATTTGTACGGCTTCTGTTTCTCTCAGCTCCTCTGCCTTTGAACTGATCCACTGGTCAACTTCTACAGCCAGTTCCGGCAGACGGGTTTCTTCTCGATAATCATGCAGGAATGTAAATATACTATCTATAGACAACATTTTCCGCCAACCTATTTCTATGATTTCTCCTCGATCTATAGCTTCATTAACTTTTTTCTCCTGCTCTTTATAGTCTGGTATATCTGTATACTGATTTGTATATCTTTTGTCATGCAATAATTTTTCAATGACTTCTTCTTTCATGCCAAATGAGGATCTAATATTTCGCCAACTATAATGGACATCATAATATTGCCTACACTCTTTGCTTATATTATCATCTTTTATAAGACGAGTCCAAGAAATAACATCTCTAACATGATCATTTTCGTAATAATAACCCGGTTTTTCAACCAGCTCAGCACTGCACCAATCGCAGCAAAAGTTCTTCTTTTTCCTGTATTTCATAATTTCACTTGCGACTTTTGCCCGCATTGTATAATAATCCGAATATTTAGATTCAATATATTTTTCTACCTTCTCGCGTCTTTCATCACTTCTCCATCCAGACGTACCTGTTTCAAATTTATACTCATTTTTATAGCACACCCAGTGTGCCACGATTTCTCTTCCGCAATTAGGGCATACTGCCAGTATAACGGGATCGCACCGCTCAAATTTGATATTACATTCTTCCTCACCTACTCCCCATTTTGTGCCATGCATTTCCTTTGTGAATCCTTTAAATCTTTCAATTCTCTCAGCCATGTTTCTGTTTCCTTTCCATCATAAGTATTCTTTCTATGCCTTGCCCTCTATATAGCCTTACTGCTCATGCCACATTATAGATCTTTGAGATCACTGTTCCTACAAATGTGCCTGCTGTCTCCGCGATCATATTCAGTATTTTTGCTTCAGCTTGCTGTTCATCTTCCTTCAACAGCTTGTCTCCACGAATAGAACAATCATATGCATTTGCTCCATACTCATTTGACAGATGATTATTCTGTATCAGACCGGCTTCTATCAACTCTTTCAGCATTTCTTCAAATTGAGGCTGTTCCAGTTTTAAATCTTTATGGGATATATATTGATATTGACTGATCGTCTTCAGTAATATATATCTCTTCTTAGCAGAGGTACTCAGCTTATACCTATGCAGATCACAGGGATACCTCGTCCCGCTCAAAACGGCAAATCCGTTTTCTGTCTTTGTAATCCCCGGAATCTCCTTGTATCTGCGCTTGATAGTAGATTCTTTTACACTTACTTTCTCTACGAATTCCTCAAATGGAATATATTTTGCATTTTTCTTATTCATATTTTCTCCCCTGTACCTTTACTTTTTATTCCTCCTATTTATCCTTCAAATCTCCAGTTACACATCATTTATTTCCCTATATTCTAGAGTTTATAACTCTAAAAGTCAAGGAATAATTATTATGCACGTATACTAGTTTAGAGGATATGTGGACTATGAAA
>CAKORQ010000223.1 GCA_934101445.1 uncultured Bacilli bacterium
ATGTAAAGATATATTAAAAGGTATAACATTTTGTTCTTTAAATTTATTTATGGCATATTCTAAAGTATCTAATGGTTTCATTTTTTTAAATTCATCTTTAGTATTATCTTCTAAATAGCAATATTTACAAGCCATATTGCATTCCATTGTTGGTACATATAATAAATGTATAAATTTTGTTGTTTCCATACTGCTTCCTTAATTTTTACTTAAAACGACTTACTACGGTTGGACTTTCTTTAAAAGCTCTATCATTTACTGTGGTATGAATAGGTATTTTTATATTTTCAAGTTTATAACATTGTCTAAATGCTGAAGAGCCAATCTCCGTAAGCTTGCTATTTTTAGTTAATGTTACTTTTTCTAAATTATGATTACCATAGAATGCGTGACCCCCTATTCTAGTAATCTTATCAGGGATAACAATTTCTTTTAACGAATAACAATTTTCAAAAGTATTACCTCTTATCTCCGTTAAATTTTGCGATAATTTCACATATTCTAAAGAAGTAGCATTATAAAAGGTTTCTCCACCCATATATGTTAAAGTATCTGGTAAACTTATCTTTTTTAAAGAAATACAATTGTAAAAAGCACCACCACCTAAATATTCTAAATTTTTAGGCATATTAACTTCTGTTAATTTCCAATCATATTTAAAGGCTTGACCTCTTATCTCTTTTATAGTATCGGGAAGTATTACTTTTTCTAAGAAATACATATTGGAAAAAGTATTTCCTCTTAAAGCGATAACTTTTTTACCCATATATTCTTCAGGGATAGTAGCACTCTTATAATTTAATAAACCATAGGCATAGAAACGAACGGCATAACCATCACCTTGTTTTTCATAGAATATTTTTGGGGTCATAAAAATCATTAATGGTAAAAAGACTGCAACTAAGAAAGAACATATCTTAAATGTTAATAAATTATCCTCAGTTAAACTGTTTACGATATTAATAATTATATTATCCATTTTTTCCGTAGGTCTAGCCTTTATTTCTTTAGCAATCATTTTAACTAAATTAAATTTTCTACTTATTACAAAGAATACTATTAAAATAATAATACCTATAATATAAGTTAATAAGGGAAAGTGGAAGAAAATCATCGATATATAGATAAACACCAAAATAGAAAATATTATACTTAAAACTTTTTTGCGTTTTAAAGTAGATAACGGCACTAATTTAGTATTTAAATCAATTTTTTGATTTTCTAATTCTATTTTTATATATTCGTCTAAAATATTTTTTTCTGAACTGCTATAAATATTTGAGAAACTAGTTGGCACAACATATTCTTTTTTTATAATTGGCGCTTGTTTACCGGCATTATTTATTTGAAATTCAACCTCTTTTTTTACATCAGCACCACAATTGGGACAAAACCTATCAATTGGTCTTAATTTTTCATTACATTTTGGACATTTTAAATTTTTAATAGCCTCTCTAATTACTTCTTCATTTTTCTTCTCACTAACCTTTATTTCTTCATCACTAATTGAAGGAGTTAAAGAAGGTTTCTCTACATTATTGTTATCTAAAATCAAATCATTTACCTTACTACTATTATCAATTTTATCTTTTCTTTTAGCCACCGCCGCGATTGGCACTACTATAAAAGCCCCAATAAATACAAAAAGGAAATCCAACGTATATACACCTGGAGTCACAAAGAAATCGCAAAACAATAAGAATACTATTCTAAATATAAACAGTGTCCAAAAGGTTTTACGACTATCATTAAAAGGTAGCAACTTTGATAAAGGCCAAATAACAAAAATTGTCATGTGGATAGTTATGAAAGCCTCTGTAAGTATTGCAAATAAAATAAACGTATCCTCAGAAGAAGATGCTAAGACCACAAGGGGCACCAATAACAACCAAATAAACCCTATCATTTTTTTATTTAACTTCACATTAATCACCCTATACTTCATTCA
>CAKORQ010000224.1 GCA_934101445.1 uncultured Bacilli bacterium
ATTTTTCTATCCATCTTGAATCTTCCATTTCTTTAGAAATTATATTAGCATTTTCTTAAATTCACGTCAATTATAAAATGTCTTAATTATTAAAATTTAAAGGAACTTTTGGCATAACCATCTTGACTTTAAGCTCTAATTACCTTAATATAACTTAGTAAGAAAGAAGGATACAACAATGGATTATGATTTAACAAGAGGTTATAAAAAATACGATACAGCCGTAAAAAACCTTGAAGGTATTTTAGATAAAATTAAAGTTCTTTTTGATGTAACAACTTATCAAAAAGAACTAGATGATATTAAAACTCAAGTAGAAAGTGATAATAGTTTAACTGAAAAAATGCCTTTTGCTGGAATGCAAAGTGATTTAGAGGCTTTTGTATTCGATGATTATGTAAAAAAAATCCAAGAAATAACAGAAAAGTTAGAAAGTGAATATCAACCTTTCTATGAAACCTATTTACTATATACCAAAGTTAATTTAAATATCGCCAAAATTTCAGATGAAAACATTTATGATATTATTGAAACTACTAAAAGGTTAATTGATACTTTAAATAACTTAACTAATAATTTAACTGATGAACAAAAAGTTATTATAAATGAGGCTTATAAAACTATTTATAATGTTTTACTTTATGAAGAAATCTTCGAACGTAATGACATTTTAACTTATATTAATACTCTTAACATTGGGGCTAACAAAGAAAATTTAAGCCGCTTACTAGCCCATGATTTAAGTAAATTATCAGAAGAAATTATTGTTAATGAAGATTTAAACAATATTGGTAATGAAGGATTAGGTTTTGACTATTTTAATGAAGATATCATTAGTCAAGTTTCTAGTAAAACAGTTGGGGAAACTAACTCCGAATATCGTACGAGAAAAAATCAGGCTATTAACGAAGTAACTACTAAAGCCCAAGAATTAGTTGCTAAAAAAGACGAATTAATGACTAAATACCTGGAAAATAAGTATAAAATTAAAAATTTACAAATAAATAAAACTCTTTTAAAAGTAAAAGCCTTATCTATAGTTCTCGTTCCTGTTATTACAATTACTGCCGGTTATCGGATTGGAAAATCTAAATCTAATAAAATAGATGAATATAAAACTATTACCCGCACTATTGACCTAGAAACCGGTAATTTAATTGGTAATCAACAAGAAGACTTTGATGAGCATTCAACTACATATGTGGCTACTGTTTTAAAATGTAGCCCTTGGCATCATAATAGCCTTGGTAGTGGTTTTGTTCGTAATGTTATCGCCTATGATTATATAAATCCCGATGAAAACACTGATGATTTTCACGTTACCAAAGATAATCTTGAAGGTAATCTAGTAGAAAAATATCAATATGTTGAGGCCAAAGATACTCTAGATAGTAATGAATATACAACTGATACCTCTATTATCATAACTGAAACCTATCAAGACAAATCGATTAGTCGCAAAAGTACGAAATATATTATTCCCTTTACGCTACTAGGTATGGGCTTAGGTACAATAATTCCTCTTCTTTTAGCCTATGCCAGAATATATAATACCGAAGCTATCCAAAGTGCCCTATATGCTATTGCTGAAGAAATAAAAAAACGTAAATTAGATAATGAAGAGATTAAAAACAACCTAAATAAACTAAAAGACGAGGCCGAGGCTCTTCAAAAAGAATTGACTGACGTAGAAAGAAAATATGGCAAAATTAATGTTGATGCTACTACCTTAAAAATTAACTTAAAAAAAACAAAATAAAAAATGTAGAAACTTAATCCTACACTTTTAGAACTATTAACTAAACCGTTGATAGTTTTTTTAATTATCATTTCTTTTTCCAAAGAATTCTATTAATCTTATAAATAAGTTAATGAAATCTAAGTATAATTCTAAGGCACCATAAATAGCAAGATTTTCTTCTGGTATCATAGAAAACTTATCCG
>CAKORQ010000225.1 GCA_934101445.1 uncultured Bacilli bacterium
ACTGAAAAAATTCCTAAAAGAGTTAATTTAGTTTTAAAAAATAGGGATAAAACGTTAAAAGAAAATCCTGATAGTGCTGAAGTCTTAAAAAAAGTTTCTATAAAAAAGAATATATACGATTATTTTAGACAGTATAAGCATGAAACAGTTGTCTTTGCCATATTACGTTTAGAACCTAAAGACTATCAAATATTAATGATGATGTGTGCAGGTGATTTAACTAAACCCTTAGATTTAAAGATATACCCCAAATTTTATCATGATTTATATTCCAAAATAGAACGAAGACTGTTAAATTCTAAAAATTATGATATTAAAAATATTCCGGCTAAAAATGTTTTAGATGAAGAAGTAAAGAGAAGTATAGAAATCTTTATAGAAAGTCAAACTTATCAAGATTTATTAACTTTATTTACTTTTGAAGAGGCCCTTTTATATGCCATGTATTATGGACTTATAGATGGTAAAACATTTAGTATAGAAGCAATCTCCGTCATCTTAGAATTAGATAGTATTGAAATTCAATCATTACTTGGTACTATTTTATCAAAATTGCAAAGTAAACCAAGTAGTATTTCATTAAAACGTCAAAAAGAGTAGGAAAAAGGCTTAATCTTTCTTGCTTAAGAAGATTAAAAGTAATATAATAATTTTATTACGATTAGGAAGGATTTATATATGATAGATATTAAATTAATTAGAGAAAATAAGGAATTAGTAAAAGAAAATATCAAAAAGAAATTTCAAGATGAAAAGTTACCTTTAGTTGATGAAGTTTATGAATTTGATATCCAAGTAAGAGAAACACAAACTAAAAAAGATGGGCTAAAAGCCGAAAAAAATAAGTTAAGTAGTCAAATTGGTCTTTTAATGCGTGATAAAAAACAAGAAGAAGCAAATAAAATAAAAGAACAAATTAAAGAAATGGATGCGGAAATTTCTACTTTAGAAGAAGAACAAACTAAATTAAGTAGTGAGATTCGTAAACGTATGCTAGTTATCCCTAATATTATGGATGCCTCGGTTCCTATTGGTAAAGATGATTCTTTCAATGTGGAAGTAGAAAGATTTGGTGAACCTAAGGTTCCTGACTATGAAATACCGTATCATGCTGATATCATTGAAGCCCTAGATGGTATGGATAAAGTATCAGCAGGGCGTACTAGTGGCGAAGGTTTTTATTACCTAACAGGCGATATTGCTAGACTTCATGAGGCAATGCTTGCTTATGCCAGAGATTACATGATTAATAAAGGCTTTACTTTCTGCATTCCGCCATTTATGATACACGCTGATGTTGTCACTGGCGTTATGTCATTTCCAGAGATGGAGGCCATGATGTATAAAATTGAAGGAGAAGATTTATATTTAATCGGTACTTCTGAACATTCCATGATAGGTCGCTTTAAAGATCAAATTATTAAAAAGAGTGATTTACCAATTCGCTTAACTTCATATTCTCCATGTTTCCGTAAGGAAGGTGGATCTCACGGCTTAGAAGAAAGAGGCTTGTACCGTGTTCATCAATTTGAAAAACAAGAAATGATTGTTTTATGTGAACCAGAGGAGTCAATGAATTATTATAATCAAATGTGGAAATATACTGTTGAAATCTTTAGAAATATGGATGTTCCGGTTCGCCAGTTAGAATGCTGTTCTGGGGATTTAGCGGATTTGAAAGTTAAATCTTGTGACGTTGAGGCTTGGAGTCCTAGACAGAAAAAATATTTTGAAGTTGGCTCATGTTCTAACTTAGGTGATGCTCAAGCAAGACGCCTAAGTATCAGAGTTAAAGGGGATAATGGCACATACTTCTTACATACCCTAAACAATACTTGCCTTGCTACGCCAAGAGGACTTATTGCTGTTATTGAAAATAACTATCAAGAAGATGGTAGTGTTAAAATACCTAAAGTATTACAACCATATATGGG
>CAKORQ010000226.1 GCA_934101445.1 uncultured Bacilli bacterium
TTAACTTCACTACTTTTCCAAGCATACCATGCAAAAGAGGCTCCCATACACATTACAAATATAAAAATATATAAAAAAATAATTTTATTAAAATTTCTCATTAAAACACCTCACAGTTAAAATAAAAAATCACAACCATAATTCTATCCTAATTAATATTACTCTACTAAAATTATAACAAAAATTGATATAATATACAAGTTAATTTTATATTTTTTTAGGTTAAAAAGTTAAAGGCTTGACTTGCAAAAGTAAATTCTACCCTTATTTTTACAAATATGGAATTTACTTATACAAAATAAAACAGTGGAATTTAATTCTTCAATAGTTTATAATAGTCAGTCGATGATGCTTATTCTTTTTTTGAAGGGAGTTTTATATTATGAAGAATAAACATTTATCTTATGACGAAAGATTAGAAATTGAAAGTGGTTTAAAAGATAATTTGTCTTTTAAACAAATTGCTAAAAATATTGACAGAGATTGTACTACTATATCAAAAGAGATTAAAAATCATATTATCTTTAAAAATTCTGGTGCTGTTGGAAGACCTTTCTTTGATTGTTTACATCGCTACAATTATCCTTATAAGAAAAAAGGAAAAAAGTGTATTTCTAAATTATGTGAACATTACAAAAAAAGAATCTTGTGAAAAATTAAAGAAACCTCCATATGTATGTAATGGTTGTTCTAAAAGAAATATTTGTACATTAAGTAAACAACTTTATGATTCAACTTATGCTTTTAAAGAATATAAAGATAATTTACAAGAAGCTAGAACAGGAATTACGTATCCAGAAAAAGAAATTGAACATCTCAACAATATCTTAATTCCACTTATTAAGGATAAAAAACAATCAATACATCATGCAATGATTAATAATAAGAATACTATTATGTGTTCTGAAAAAGAAATTTATAATTTAGTAAATTTAGGTGTACTAGAAGTAAGAAATATTGATTTACCCAGAAAGGTAAGATTTAGACAAAGAACTAAAAATATTACTCATTATAAAATAGACAAAGAATGTTTAAATGATAGAAGATACGAAGATTACACCATTTTTTTAAATAGCAATCCAGATATTAATATTGTTGAAATGGATACCGTTGAAGGTATTAAAGGTGGAAAAGTATTACTTACAATACACTTTGTAAATTGTTCTTTTATGCTAGCATTTATTAGAGAACATAATGATGCTCAGTCTGTTATCGATATTTTTAATATGATTGAAAATAAATTTGGAATTGAATTATTTAAAAAATTATTTCCAGTTATACTTACTGATAATGGTTCTGAATTTTCTAATCCAACAGAAATTGAATTTAATATGAATATTGGAGAATTAAGAACAAAAATATTTTATTGTGAACCTGGAAGACCAAACCAAAAAGATGCTTGCGAAGTAAATCATGAAATGATAAGAAGAATATTACCAAAAGGAACATCATTAGATAACTTAACACAAGAAGATATTAATTTAATGATGTCTCATATTAATTCATATAAAAGAAAAAAAACTAAATAATTGCTCACCACTTCAATTATTTAGTATTATGTATGGCAAAAATATTGCCATACTATTTGGAATTGTTGAAATAGACTCAAACAACATTAATCTTTCTGAAAATTTATTGAATAAAGATTAATTAATCAACATTTCCCGGTTTCTTTTCTTCTTTCTTTTTCATAAAAGAAAAAAGGCCTGCCCGGCTATGGCACAATAAGCATCATCAAACGTGATACTACATTTGAGAGATGGAACTTACAAATTCAAAAAAAATTTTATTGGCTCGATCTCTTTTAAGTATGCAATAAAATACGTAAAATTCAACTTATCGATAGTATTTTACACCCAAAGTCAGAAAAAAGCTACTATATTTTATTACATAGTAGTATTTTTACCACTTTCAGCGGAATTTACT
>CAKORQ010000227.1 GCA_934101445.1 uncultured Bacilli bacterium
GTATAGCCAATATGAAAAGAACATACGAATCATGATAGATACGGCTGCTCAAAAAAGGCTGGTTAGAAAGTTGTAAAATTAAACGTTTTATAACTTTTTTTAGGTTCTTTAATTTTAAATGTATAAAACCTTAGAAAAATTTCCATAATTTGGTTAGGTGATGTTATGGGAAGATATAAAGTAGATATTGCAGGTATTAAAACGAGTAGTCTAAAAACACTAACTAATGAAGAAATGAAAGAATTATTTATCAAAATGCACGAAGGAAATACTTTATGTAAAGATACCTTAGTCAATGGTAATTTACGCCTTGTTTTATCCATAGTCCAACGCTTTGATAAAAGTAAGTATAACGTTGATGATTTATTTCAAATCGGTTGTGTAGGCCTTATAAAAGCCGTAGATAATTTTGATATTAACTATAATTGTCTGTTTTCCACGTACGCTGTGCCTCTTATTATGGGAGAAATTAGAAGATATATTAGAGATAATACTTCCTTAAGAGTTAGTAGAGGGATTAAAGATAATGCTTATCGGATTTTAAAATTTAAAGAAGAGTATTTAAAAGAACATGATAGAGAACCTTCTTGGCAAGATATTGGTAAGGCTTTAAATCTTAGTTTATATGATATAAAAGGAGCGATGGACTCCTTAGTAGCGCCGGTAAGTATTTTTGAACCAATTTATAATGACGGAGGCGATACCATTTATTTATGTGATAAACTTGCCGATAAGAGTTTCGATAAAGATAAAGATTTATTACTTACTTTAAGAAAAGCCTTAACTAGTTTAAAACAGCGCGAACAGATAATTTTAGAAGACAGGTATGTTATGGGAAAAACTCAAGAAGAAATAGCAGCAGCTTTAAATATCAGTCAAGCCCAAGTTTCGAGAATTGAAAAAAGTGCTATTAGCACTCTTCGTCATATTATCAAATAATTATTTCATTTTCTTATTTATCTCATTTAAATTTAGATAAATTTTATAGATAACCATTAGGCCTTCGAAAACCATTCTTAAAATAACATTTCCCAAGATTAAAAGTAAAAAGAATAATAAGAAGGAAGTACCAATATAGCCAAAAGCTGTAATAGTTACATATAAACTACAAAAGATATAAGTAATCTTCAAAATAGGTTCCATAAAGAACTTATTAAAATGTAAGTAATCAAATAATTTCTTTAAAGGATTACTATAAGTATCTTTGTTACGTTTATCCATAAAAACAGTATAAATAATGATAGTAGCGGCAATAGCAATTATAAATGCAACTAATTTAAAAGTATAAAAGCCACCAACACTTGTGTTATAAGCGTAATCGTACATATTAATCGTCCTTTCTATAAATATTTTAACAAAAAATAGATAATTCAGCAATATAATTAATTAGGTGATATTATGCATTTATCCGATTTACAGACTAAAGATGTCGTTAATATTAATGATGGTAAAAAAATTGGGCGAATAATTGATGCCGTAATAAATGATACGGGAATCATTGAATATCTAAGTATTGAAAAAAGAGGTAGTTTAAATAATTTATTTAATAAAGACAACGAAACGACGATTACTTTTAAACAAATAAAAAGAATTGGGGAAGATGTTATTTTAGTTGATATTATGATATAATAAACGTATGAAAAGGAGGTTTATTTATGGAAGATCAGATATCATTGGAACAACTTGAAAATTTTAGAAAAGTTTATAATTCAGAAAAAACTAATAAAATAATAGAAAATGCAATAACAAAAAATGGTTTAGAAAATGCTTGTATTAATAGAGATATTATAATAGAAAATCAACCAATTTTTAACATTGAATTACCAGAAAGTAAAAGATATGATCAAAAGGATAGTTGGAGATGTTGGATTTTTGGAGGGCTAAATTTAATAAAATATAATATTGCAAAAAATTTAGATATGA
>CAKORQ010000228.1 GCA_934101445.1 uncultured Bacilli bacterium
AGTCATTTTTTAGTGGGAAATAAAGAGAAAATAAAGACATTTTATCCTAGATTTGATACAATTAACTAGGTGATAAGAAAATGTTTGAATATATGGGTGATAGACTTACAAATGCCATAAGAAATATCAAAGGCATGGGTCGTATTACAGAAGAAAATATAAATGATGCTGTAAGAGAAATTAGAATGGCTTTATTAGAGGCTGATGTTAACTATACAGTAGTAAAAGAATTTATTAATAATGTTAAAGAAAAAGCCTTAGGTCAAGAAGTAGATAAATCTTTAAAACCTGATGAGCTATTTATTAAGATTGTTAAAGATGAAGTTGTTGAACTTTTAGGTGGCGAAGTAGCGCCCTTATGCGTTTCTGGTAATCCAACAATTTTAATGTTAGTTGGTCTTCAAGGTAGTGGTAAAACAACTACCAGTGGAAAACTTGCTAATTACCTAAGAAAAAAAGAGGCTAAAAAACCATTGTTAGTAGCCTGCGATATTTATAGACCAGCCGCCATTGACCAGTTAAAAACAGTTGGCAAAGAGTTAAATATCCCTGTTTTTAGTGAAGATAATAAAAAAGTTACTAATATTGTAACTGATGCTCTAGAGTATGCTAAAGAAAATGGCAATGATTATGTTATTATTGATACGGCTGGTCGTCTTCATATAGATGATGCTTTAATGGATGAATTAAAAGATGTTGAAACTTTAGCCAATCCTGATGAAGAAATCTTAGTAATTGATGCTATGATGGGTCAAGATGCTATCAATGTAATTAATGGTTTCAATGATAAATTAAATTTAACCGGTTGTATTTTAACTAAAATGGATGGTAATACTAAAGGTGGTGTTGCTTTATCCGTAAGACATCTAACTCATGTCCCAATTAAATTTATTGGCGATAGCGAAAAATTAGATGGCTTAATGTCCTTTGACCCTGAACGCATGGCCGAACGAATCCTAGATATGGGCGATATTATGGCGATTGCTGAAAAAGTTGAATCAGTAATTGATGCTGATGAGGTTGAAGAACAAGCCGCTAAAATGAAAAAAGGGGAATATGACCTTGAGGACTTCTTAAAAAATTTAAAACAAATTAAGAAACTTGGACCTTTAGATAAATTTTTAAAATTGCTTCCGCAAGCCCGTCAAATTGGTTTAAATAATATTAACATTGATCCTAAAGACATGGCTCATGTTGAGGCTATCGTTTTATCCATGACAAAATATGAAAGAAAACATCCTGAAGTCTTAAAAGCCTCAAGAAAGCGTCGCGTTGCTGAAGGATCAGGAAGAAGTGTTGAAGAAGTAAATAGATTACTAAAACAATTTGAAACTATGCAAAAAATGATGAAACAAATGGCTAGTGGTAACTTTAAGATGCCATTTTAAAGGAAGAGTAACATCTTCTTTTTTTAGTCAAAAGTCTTAGTAATGGGACATTTATCCAGTAGTAAGAAAAAAATAATCATACACTACATTAGAAAGGATTGTGTTTTATGATAAGAAATCGTTGTTTTGATATGGGAGCAGCACAACCAGATAAAATGAATACCAATAAAATGGGGATGAATCTAAATAATAGTGAATTTATGGATATGGGGATGAATGGCTGCAATATGGATCCTATTTATGAATGCCCTCAAGAAAGATGTTGTCACCGAGAAATTCATCATGAGGTTAAACATATTATTCCAGTAAATACTAAAATTATGAACCATCATATTATTCATCATACATATGTACCAATGTATACTTGTTGTGAAGAAGATACTTGTTGCAATGTTTATGATAATAAATGTGGTATGATGTAAGAAGGGTAACCTTCTTTTAAAATGGTTAAAAATTTTATCGTAAATAGATAGCTTTTTTTAGAAATAACTAAAAT
>CAKORQ010000229.1 GCA_934101445.1 uncultured Bacilli bacterium
GGGCTTCTTTCGAGTTATGGCTAGGTCTAGTTGCTAAAGCGGCCTCATTTATTACTTCTTCTTCGGTATCAAAAAGGTAACCAATAGCAGAAATTCTCATCATAGCTCCGTTACCCAAACTCGTCCCAATATCAGAAGAATTTGCCCATTTCATAATATTAGGAGAAAAAGGGCTTTTAAAATAAGGACTAAAATTAGGACGATAATGTTCATACTCTTTAATATATTTTCTTAAATAAGTAGCATAATCACCCCCGTTTAAAGCCGCCTCACAAATAGCAACCGTAAGAATCGTATCATCACTATAAAAAGCATTATCTGGAATTACTTTAGCCATTTTTATGGGGTTAATTTTCTTTAACTGATCATATTCATAAATACTTCCGGCTAAATCACCAATTACTGCTCCATACATATAAACTCCCCTTCCTTATCTATTTTTATTTTTTAAACCATTCTTTAATAAACTCAATGATATCCCCATTAATTTGCATAATCTCAGGATTTTTTTCTAGTTCTGCCATTCCAAACCACTTAAATTTAGTATTATTAATAACAAATTCTTTTTGGGCATCGAAAGTTTTAGTATCTATATCAACTAAATAGAAATAATGTTCATATTCACGCATTTTTTCATGTTTTACCGAATACTTACTATGAATCTTAGTAAATAAATAATCGATTTTGCTTGGATTAATTTCTAATTTTTCCAATACTATATCCTTAATTTTATTTAAATCAGCACAATCTTCCTGCTTACAATTTAAAAATAAATAACTATGCCATGATTCTTCATAATATTGTAAGTATTCGTCTTTCTCATTTTTAATAATTATTATTGCGTGTTTACTAGCCATATTTTTGCCATAAAATCAATACTTAATTCTTCGTATTTGATTCCCTTTCTTTAATAAAATTTACTAAATTAACACAAGAAATATAAACATTAGAGTCTTCGCCATAACGCGACTTAATATCCGCTAAGCGGCCTTCGTAACCCACATCCTTGCCCATTTTATCAATTTGCATATCTGCTTGATTTAATATATCTAAATAAAGCGAGGTGTATTCATCTTCTCTAATTCCATGATAATACACTTCTTGCCAGTAGCAATACCCATTATCTTTTAAAACTAGACCACCTAATTTTTGATGCATATTACCGGGACCAAACTGATAACCTATATCGTGAACCATTCCTAAAGTAAATAAATCATTTAACTCCTTAGGTGTAAGACCTTTATTTTTTCCTATTTCTACCATTTTTTGGGCAACTCCCAAACTATGCAAGCATCTATTTTCGTCCATACAATACCTTCTTTCTAATTAATAAAATTTTATCATTTCTTAAAATTATTGTAAATAAATACCCCCCAGTTAATTAGAAAAAACATAATTGTAAAGGCATACTTTTAATCATTTCTTAATTTTTTAATCGCCACCCTTGCTATTTAAGGACTGTAAGTGTTCGTTATATTATAACCATCTGTTTTTTAATTCATTAAGACAATATTTTTAGCGCCATTATAATCAAGAAAAACATCAATCTGTTTCTTTAATAAGAATATCATTTAATTCCATAAACTAACCCAACTTTTCATTTCCAAAAAAACCAAAGATTTTTTCTAAATATATCTTTAAATGATAAAGTACCTTAATACTTATCAGCACTTTTTAAAAAGGCATAGTATTTTTTACCATGCCTACTAATAAAAATAAATATTTTTCATTTTCAAATCACTTTTAGAATAAATTATAACAAGAAAAATAACATTACCAATTTCAAGTTCCCTTTCGTATGAAATATCGTGTTTAATCAAATGTTTATATCTAGTAATACCA
>CAKORQ010000230.1 GCA_934101445.1 uncultured Bacilli bacterium
ACAGAGAAGTTAAGCACTTAAACGCCGACAATAGTGAATGCGAAGATAGGAAGTTGCCTATTTTTTTTTGCGTTAATATTTGATGATATCAAATTTATATACATGTAGAATATGCTTTTTAGTGCATATTTTTTTTAATAATGTTATAATATCCAAAGGAAAGAGGCGTTTAAATATGTATGCTTTATTTATAGATACACATTTCAAAGATGTGCAGATAGTTGTTTATAAAGATGAGAAGATTTTGAAAATTTCTAAGATAGAAAATTGTGATAAAACTAGTAAAAATGTTCTTCCTTTATTGAATAACTTAATACAAGAATTTAATATCGATTATCAAAAAATTAATAAAATAATTGTTTGTAATGGTCCGGGTTCCTTTACGGGGATTAGAATTGCTATAACAATTGCAAAAGTAATGTCTTATTGTTTAAAAATTCCTATTTATACAATAAGTTACTTAGAATTACAAGCTCTAGATAATATAGGCGAAAATACATTTGCGGTTAAAGAAAATAATGGTTATTATAAAGCCTTATTTTGCAATGATGAAATGATAAGCCCAATTACTTATGTAAAATCAAAAGAATTATTAAATCATGAACTAATTGTTGATAATATTAATTATGAAAAATTGTTAAATTATAAATATTTAAAATTGACCGACTGTTATAATGCCAATCCTTTGTATATAAAATCCATTGAGGCTTTAAATGATAAGAAAAATGCTTCCTAAAGATTTTGATGATATTTACAAATTGGGTGAGGTTCTTAAAGAAAGATATACATCGCTTTATAAATTAAATGATGTTATAAATGATAATAATCAAATAGTATATGTATATGATGTTAATGATAATGTTGTTGGCTTTCTTCATCTTACTATTAGTTTTGATGAGGCTGATATTATTGACATAATAACAAATAAAAAATACCGCAACCAGGGAATTGGCACTGCTTTGATTAATTATGCAATTGAGGAAAATAAATTAATGAAAATAAATTTAGAGGTCAGAGAAAGTAACGTTAATGCGATAAAATTCTATGAACAATTAAATTTTAAAACTATTAGAAAGATAAAAAAATATTACAATAATGAAGATGCTTTCTTTATGGTAAAGGAGATAAACAAATGAAAGATGTATATATATTAGCAATCGAATCTAGTTGCGATGAAACTAGTATGGCGATTGTAAAAAATGGTAAAGATGTAATTTCTATTGTTATAAATACGCAAATATCAACTCACGAAAATTATGGTGGTGTAGTTCCTGAAATTGCTTCTCGTATGCACGCTGAAAATATTACAATAGTACTAGATGAAACCTTAAAAAAAGCTAATATGAAAATTGAAGAAATGGAGGCCATTGCGGTAACTTATGGTCCAGGATTAATGGGAAGTTTATTAGTAGGTGTAGAGGCTGCTAAAACTTTGGCATTGCTTTATAATAAACCGTTAATTGCCGTTAATCATTTAGCCGGTCACATTTATGCTAATAACTTAGAAAATGACATGAAGTTCCCACTTTTAGCCCTTATAATTAGCGGTGGTCATACCGATATTGTTTATATGGAAGATGATTATAAGTTTAAAGTTTTAGGTGCTACTTTGGACGATGCTATTGGCGAGGCTTACGATAAAGTAGCCAGAGTCTTAGGACTAAAATATCCTGGTGGTCCAAACGTGGAAAAAATGGCTTTAAATGGTAAACCAAGTTATAAACTTCCTGTTCCAATGAATGATGAAAGCCTTAATATGAGTTTTAGTGGCCTTAAATCAAGCATCATAAATCTGGTACATAATGA
>CAKORQ010000231.1 GCA_934101445.1 uncultured Bacilli bacterium
GTCGTGAAATGGATAACCATTTTGAATGTATGTGGGATATGTTCCACGATGTACCATCTATTGAAAATCCTAAAGTATCAGTCTTAGATGAATATTACTGGTTAAATAAACACGATCCTAATTATTCATTATGTCGCGCTACTGAAAAATGTGGTCAAGACGCTCATACGGATAAATTATTCAACTTAGATAAAAAATCTGCCCTTGCCTTATCTAAATTATTTATTACTCCCGAAAGAGAACTTGAAGATAAAAAAATATCTGAAGTTTTACCCAATAGTTTCTGGAGTACTAATTTCTGGTTATATTGGCAAACTATGTTTGCATTTCAAAAGTGGTCTTCAGCCCTAGAAATGAAACGATATCTTTGTCGTTATGTTCATCATATTGATGGTCTACCTGATTTTTCAGCCTTGCGATTTACTAAATATAATCAATATGAATCAATGATATTACCATTAACCAAATACTTAGAAAGTCATGGTGTTAAAATTGAGTATGGTATTGATGTTAAAAATGTTATTATAGAAAATTTAGGTACTAAAAAACAGGCTAAAGAAATTAAATATTTAAAGGATAATGAAGAAAAATCTATCTTTTTAACAGAAAATGATTTAGTCTTTATAACCAATGGGTGCTGTACCGATACTTCTTGTTATGGTGATCAAAACACGGCTCCTGATTTGTCTGAAATTAAAAACGGTTCTGGTGAATCTTGGGATATGTGGAAAAATATTGCTAACCAAGCTACTCACGGTGAATACGGTAATCCGTTGAAATTCTGTAATGATGTTAGTGCTACTAACTGGATGAGTGCTACGATTGCCACCAGTGATGAAGAAATAATTAAACATATCATGAATATTTGTAAGCGTGATCCCCGTAGTGGCAAAGTAACAACCGGTGGTATCGTAACGGTAAAAGATAGTGTGGATAACTGGTATCTTTCTTGGACAATTAACCGTCAGCCTCAATTTAAAAGTCAAGATAAAGGCTTGATATTAGTTTGGGTATATTCTCTTAATACTAATAAAAAAGGTAACTTTATGAAAAAGCCAATGTGCCAGTGTACTGGTAGTGAGGTTTGTCAAGAATGGTTATATCATCTAGGCTTCCCTGTGGATAAAATCGCTGAATATGCAAATAATAAGTGTAATACAACTACTTGTTATATGCCTTACATAAATGCTTTCTTCCAACCTCGTAAAAATAGCGATCGTCCTTTAGTTGTTCCTAAAGGTTCAATTAACTTTGCTTTCTTAGGTCAATTTGCTGAAACGCCAAGAGATACTATTTTCACCACCGAGTATTCTATTCGTACCGGTATGGAAGCCGTTTATACACTTCTAAATATTGACCGAGCTGTTCCTGAAGTTTGGGGAAGTTGCTACGATGTTCGTGAACTTTTAAAAGCCGCTTATTACGCTGTTGATAAAAAGAGTATTGATGAATTACCTCTTAGTCTAGTAGAAAAAGAAATGGTAAAAGTCTTACTTAAAAAGATAAAAAATACCGATATTGAACTACTTTTAAAAGATAGTGGTTTATTAAAATAATTAACTATTTAGTTATTACTAAATAATTTTACTTCCAATTAAAATATTTCTAAATTAAAACTAGAATAATACTGAAAATAATTATTTCTGTAATTCTAGTTTTTTCTTGTTTAATTATTATATTTTAAAGTATAATTAATTAAGTGAATTTATGAGTAGTTTAACAACTAAAAAAGCAATATACTATGCTTTAAAAGAATTATTAAAAGAACAACCATTTAATAAAATAACTATTAATGATATAGCAA
>CAKORQ010000232.1 GCA_934101445.1 uncultured Bacilli bacterium
ATCCGCGTTTGTAATTTTAAAATCATTACCATTAATTTCAATCTTCTTATATAGGTCTAGCTTAAAGCCTTTACCAAAAAAACCATCCTCATCTTTATTTTCTAAATTAAAAATTAAGTTTAAATTAATTGGTGCTATTCCACTTGTAGATAAGACATTAATTACACCAATTAAATTCAAATCGCAGGTATTTACATTAAATTTCGCATCTACCAATTCCTGCTCAAGCTGATGCGTATATTTTTTTAATCCTAAACTCATTTTTTCTTTCCTCCTAAATTATTCTTATAAGTTTATTGTTTTCTAAAATAAATCCATCATTAATCTCATCTGAGATTTCTCCAAAATCAATAAATCGTTTAAATACATTTGTATAATTACTATTTAGATATTCCATAATTTCTTTTTTTCTTTCATAGGAATTACATTCATTAAATCTAACTAATAAATCAATATCTGAATCAAGCCTTTCTATTTCTTTAGCAAATGAACCAAACAAATAAATATTCTTAATATGATATTTTTCTATAAGCTTTTCTTTATCTGCAATAAATACATTCTTTATATCTTCTAAGCTAATAGGCTTAAGCTCATTATTAAACTTAATTGTTTGAAGCTTTGATTTAAGAATAATTTCCTTAAAAAAATCTTCTAACACCTTATTATTTCCTTTTAAATATTTCTCTTTAGCTTCTTCATATCTTTTAAAATCCATATAAAGAAGCCTAATACAAGGGATATTATGTCTTACAAGAAAGTAATTAAGTAACATAAAGCTTATAATAAAGCAATCTTGATTATTTAAAACATTTAAACACTCATAGCTTTCCATATAAAATCTAGTCAAAGCTTCAATACTAAATTCATTATCTAGATAAAATGCCTTTGAAGTTATCTTTAATAACAAAGAATCATCTAATTCCTTGTTTAAAATCAAATACATGAATCTTTTAACTAAACCATTTGCAAAAGGACTATTTCTATTTAGCATTAAATACATGAATGAATCATAATAGCTTTTCCATTTTTCTTCGTCTGGTGTAATATATGGCATTTCGCCATATATTACACTTTTAAAAATATCATGTCTAAAATCATAGCCTAGGCATCTTAATATTTTTTCAATAAAGCTTGAAACATGCTTACGTACAACAAGCATATACTCTCGCTTTGTCATAATATTATTTAAAAAGGTATTAAATTCTTCATCATTCATTTTTTTCATCCTCCTTGAATAATTGTTTAATGATTTGATTTGCACCAGTTGATGAGCCTCCACTTATAATTCCTATAAGTAAGGCCTGCCAAAAGTTGGGTGCATTACATATTTCCTCAGGATTTGTTAAATAGATAACAATCCCTATAAGCCCTCCTACAATTGGTAATATAATAGGAATTAGCTTATATAGCTTTGGCTTATTTTTAAATATAGCCTTATAGATTTCTCCTATTATATAGCAGCATATGATTATAATAGGAACATTTGCACATACCAAATTATCACTCCATTTCTTGTGCTATAACATCATAATCTCAATAGATGTTATAAATAATCACCTAATTAATCTGAGATTCCATTTCTGCAGAATGGTAGAAATTAGGATCTGTAGGTTTTAGCCTACAGCTGCTATTATAGATAAATTCTATAAAAGAGAAAGTTACGTTTCGTATACTAAAAAAATGCCTTATCTAAGCCATTTTTTGCATTTTATGGAAAAAACAAACGAAAAAAAGAAAAAAAGGTTACGATTTGTAACCGAAATTAATAAATTTATAAAAAAAGATGGTAT
>CAKORQ010000233.1 GCA_934101445.1 uncultured Bacilli bacterium
GAATATAATAAGTTACCCGATGATAACGGCAAATATACTATATCAGCTATTAAATATTCTGATTCTTCAAAAATACTAGAATTTAATAGTTATACAATTAATTATGCGAAATAAAAGAAAGTTCTTAAAGATTTAAATACTTAAAAAAGAACTTTTTTATTTATAACTGATAGTAAATACCTGAAATTTTAGAAAATCAATTAAAATGCAACCCAAAGTTGTCATAAAACAACCAAAAAGTGGTGGCTGGCAACCAGTGAAAATAGATATGATTAACTTGAGAAAAGGAGAATTTAGATGAATAGTAATTTAGCAGAAAATTTAAAAAAGATAAGAAAAGAAAACAATTTTAGTCAGGAGGATTTAGCCGATATCTTAGGAGTATCCAGGCAGGCTATAAGTAAATGGGAATCAAAGATTAGTTATCCAGAAATGGATAAAATAGTCTTGCTATGTAAAAAGTTCGATTTAAACATTGATGATTTATTACATAGGGATATAAAAGAAGTAAAAGAAAGTATGGCTGTTAAAAGTAAAATAAAATCAAGTTGTGATGAAATATTTAATTTCATTATTAATAGCTTCGAATTGTTTTGGCAAATGACTTTAAAAATGAAAATTACATTTATTTTAGAGCAAATAATAATTATTATTATAATGCTTATTATTTGGAATTGTGGGGCTTATATAGGCGGCTTTATTATCCAACAAGTTTTAAGAAAGATACCACATGATATTTATATTATTATTTATAATGTTTTTAGTAGTTTGTATCTTATTTTAGGTTTAATACTTAATATTATTATTATATTTAAGTTATATAAAGTAAGATATTATAATACTTATGTTTCTTATGTAAATAATGAAAATGCTTTGGAGAGCAAGGTTAGTTTAGAATTTAAAGATAGTAGGGATATTAATTTTAAACAAAATATAACTAGACCAAATAAAATAATTATAGAAAATAAGAATAGTAGTGATGATAATTTTTTTGATTTACTTACTAATATTGTTGTTGGCATTATAAAATTAATAGGTTTAGGAATAGTTTCGTTTTTAAGTTTAACTTTAGTAAGTATAGTTATTGGCTTAATATGTTCGCTTTTAATAGTAAAATCAGGCTTATTCTTTACGGGTATATTTTCATCGGGCTTAGCCTTAGGAATAATTACTATTTTAGGTATTTTATTATTACTTGATTTTATTTTTAATAGAAAGAGTAATTTTAAAATAATGATTAATGCTTTTATTGGTAGTGTTATTCTTTTAGGACTAGGTTTAGGTTTTGTTTTAGTTAGTTTAGTTGGCTTTAGTGATGCTTCTTTAAGTAATAATTTAAAACAAGAAAGTATAGAAATTTTAATGCAAGATAATTTATATCTTAAAACATATGATAAAGATAGTATTAGTTACCAAGAACTTGATATTGATAATATAAGAATAGAATATAAAATAAATAAGGCTTGTAAGATAGAAAATAAAGTACGTTCCAATGGTAATTTATATTTAAAGCCATTTTGTGAAGATAAACACATGATTATAAAAGAATTAATAGATAGTCTTAATAATAAAGAAATGTATAACTTTGGTGATAATATGCATATTATAAAAGATATTACGGTTTATGGTAAAAAAGGAAATTTAGATATAATAAGAAAAAATATGGAAGAATAAAGGTTATTAATATTTTTATTCTTTTTTTTCAAATAAAAAACTTACAAGCATCAAACTTGTAAGTTGAATTACCTAATGGAGCGGTTAAGCTACAGCTTACGAACCAT
>CAKORQ010000234.1 GCA_934101445.1 uncultured Bacilli bacterium
CGATTATATCTATAACTAGCATATAATCTTTTATTAGCCATCCAAATCTTAACTAATTTATAGTCCATAGAGGTATCATCTCTGGGATCTACTAAGCAGGCTGAATCTTTATTATAAAGAAGGCAAAATTTTTTTCCTTTAGCTTGGTCTTCTTTTTCATCCGCTGTTAAAGTAGTTTTAATATCATTATCGCCTTTTAAATAGCCCATATTTATTAAATCCATTAGGGAGACATTATCAATACTATTAGTGTTAGTTATCTCTTTATCGGCATAATAGTCATTAGCATATTCTAAGGCTGCACTTTCAATAATTTTAATTTTACTACAATATGATTGCACTTTTAAGCTTCGGCCAATGCGGGTAATACCGGGAACCGCCACGGTAATTAAAACGGCCATTAAAACAATAACGGCTAGTAGTTCTACTAAAGTAAAACCCTTTCTATCTCTTATTTTCATATTACCCCTTATTTTTTTACACAAGTTATTGCTATTGAAACGTTTTTACTAGTTATAACCCCACTTAAAGCATCACTATCTTTTGTAACCCCATATTCACTGCAAGTATTTCCTCCTCTAGGACGAATATTAGTAATTTTATAAATGGAGCCTTTTAATATTCCAGTACCACTGCAGCCAGAACCACCTTCACAATAATCATATACGCTTTTGGCAACTAATTTTCCATTTATATATAAGTCAAAGTAAAACGGTAAATCAGAACTAGCTGAATCTGAGTTTACATCAAATCTACTATATTCATTCGCCAAAGGATTTTCAGTACTACTATAAGTTCCATATTCATTAACATTATAAGTTATTTTATTACCACATACTTTATTATTAGCATCATCATTATTATATAAATATCTACCATATAAACGATTATTTTCAGAGTAAATATCAATATAATTATTATCTAGAGAAGATTTATCCCGAGGATCGGTTACGCAATTACTACCAACAGTACAATTATCACTATCTTTTTTTAAATAACCTTTTTCAACTAGTAAACGAATAGGTATTTTATTAGCGATAACCATTTTACTATCCGAGGCTAAATCACTTAAATTATCTTGAGCATAGTATTTAGCGGCCGCTTCGATACTTTCTACTTTTTTACAAAACATATTAGTTCTACTTTTACGAAGTAAGCCATTTATACTAGGAACAGCCACTAAGGATACAATAGCCAAAATTACGATAACCGCCAGTAACTCTACTAATGTAAAACCTTTATTTTTTTTCATAATATCACCTTTATTACCTTTAATCATTAACTTAATTATATAGTAAATTCTAAGTAAAATAAAGATAAATTACTATTTAAACACAATTAAAAAGAAAAATTCTTAAATAACTAAGTATTTAAGAATTAGGAATAAGTTTTAGAAGGTTTAAAATTACGAAATTTTTGTTTTAAAGATTATCAATTATCTTTTGTTCTCTTGTTATTTCTGCTTTTATATCTTTACTTGCACAAGAACTTAAACTAGTCCAACCTAAGTCATAGGCTAAATTATATAGTTTTTTAGCCAACAGACTTAAATCTTGAAACTGACTAAAAAATTCTTTATAAATAAATTCACTACTAGCCTCATTTAGAGCATAAGCATAATTAGTAACGAGAGATTTTATATTTTGTAAGATATCATCTAACATGGTTTTACTTTCCATCTTTTTCCCCACTTTCTAATAATTTTTTTAAGTTTTTGATATTACGAGTTACAACTTCGGCTGTTTCAGTTAAGTAAGGACATAAATCATCATCAAAACAC
>CAKORQ010000235.1 GCA_934101445.1 uncultured Bacilli bacterium
TTACCATAATAATCAGCATCAATAATTCCAATCGAATTACTCATCAGAAAACCTTTTTTCGGTCCACTACTTCTGTTTACTAACATAAAGAATTCATCAGGTTGGCAATACGCTTTAAGTCCCGTCGGAATAAGACTGGGTTTCATTCCCGGCTTATATGGAGGTATTACCATATCACTAGCAGCCTCAACATCATAACCGGCCGAATTAGCCGTTTTTCTTACAGGGATATGAATATCTTTATCTTCATATCCTTTTGCAATTTCAAATCCTCTGCCTTGCATTTTTAATTCTCACTTTCATATAATACAATTTTTTCTTCTTTTAAACTTCTTTGAACATCAATAACCCTTTGGTTACTGGAGCCACACCACTTAAGACGAGGATCATGTAAAGTTTCTTTAAACTGACCATCTACTAAAACATCTAAATATTCTAATATTTCTTTATTTTCAATAGTCTCCCAAGTAAATCCTGTCCAAAGCCATATATTTTTATCTGGATATCTTTCTTTAAAAGCCTTACATAATTTAATAGTCGCATCAATAGTATCTTTATATAAAGGTTCTCCTCCTAAAATAGATAAACCTTTAATATAATCCGGACTTGCTACTTCCAAAACCTTATTAATAGTTTCCTCATTAAACTCCGAACCTAAAGTAAAATCCCAAGTTTCACTATTGAAACACCCCTTACAATGAAAGGGACAGCCCTGAAAGAAGATAGAAACTCTTACCCCCGGACCGTTGGAAATATCCATTTTACGAATTTTATTAAATCTAGCCATTTTATGCATCCTTATTATCAATATGAGTTACACGCTCTTTAATTTCTTGCGTACGTCCCTTATTCCAGAAATTAGTTCCAATATAGCCACAAGTACGACGAGCTACATTTAATTTATCATGATCACGATTACCACAGTTTGGACAATACCATTCCAAGTTATCATCAATTAAAATTTCCCCTGTATAGCCACATTCATGACAATAATCGCTCTTCGTATTTAATTCTGCATACATAATATTATTATAAATGAAATCCATTACTTGTAAAACAATATCAAGGTTATTAGATAAGTTAGGAGTTTCAATGTAACTAATGGCTCCTCCTGGACTAAGTTTTTGGAATTCACTTTCAAGTTTTAATTTCGTAAAGGCATCAATTTCTTCAAATACCGGAACATGATAAGAGTTAGTAATGTAGTTACGGTCAGTAATACCTTTAATAACCCCAAATCTTTCCTTTAAGCATTTAGAAAATTTATAAGTTGTTGATTCAATTGGCGTACCATATACTGAGTAATCAATATCTTCAGCCTTTTTCCATTCGTTACATTTATCAACCATTTTTTGCATTACTGATAAACCAAATTCTTTACCTTCGGCTCCATCAGTATGACTCTTGCCTGTCATATATTTAACGCACTCATAAAGGCCAGCATATCCTAGAGAAATTGTGGAATAACCATGATGTAATAAATCATGAATAGATTCACCCTTCTTAAGTCTAGCAAGAGCGCCATGTTGCCACAAAATCGGTGCAACATCAGAAGTAACTTTAGAAAGTCTTTTATGTCTAATTTGTAAAGCTCTATGACATAGTTCTAATCTTTCTTCGAATAGACGCCAGAAAGTATCCATATCTTTATCGCTTGATAAAGCCACATCTACTAAGTTAATAGTAACAACTCCTTGATTGAAACGACCATAATATTTAGGTTTACCATTAGCATCAACATATGGAGTTAAGAAACTACGGCATCCCATACAAGGAT
>CAKORQ010000236.1 GCA_934101445.1 uncultured Bacilli bacterium
TCCACATTACCAAGTGCTGCGCCCGGTACCACATAAAGCTGCATACCCTGCCATGTGCCCTGTGTATCATAAGTACATGGAGAAAGGATCTGATTCTGCGCCGGACTTACCAGTGCTCCTGCTTCGTCATACACAGCATCTGCTGCTTCCTGCGACGTATAGAATAAGAACTCTCTTCTGTCGTTAACCGCAATATAACTGCTTGTATCTTTATTGTACAAAAAGGCAGGCATCTCATCCGGTATCTCCAACGTTGCTCCGGAAATGACATTGTTCTGATCATAATATACAATAACACCGGTCATAGAGCCACCGTTACTTCCGTAAGCAGCTCTGAAATTACCGTCACCGCTGGCATATACCGGGTAATTTCCCGTATTCGTATAAGCAGGTATGTATGTGTCCGGATTGGCTGTCGCCGCGGCGATCAGATCCGTCGGATCAGAATCTGCACGGGATTCAGGGATCGGAACAAGTGCCACAATGATCGCGGAGATCATCAGGATTGCGGAAAGCGTTCCCCTCACCGCCCGTCTCATCCGGCTTCTGCCCATCTTCTTCATTTTCTTTTTATGATTTGTCTTAGCCATTCTGCTCTCCTCTTTATTTCAAAATCTATTCCATACGCTTTGCCACAACAACAAAGCGCCCGTCACTTTCTTCATAATCACAGGTGGACAGCGTCAGAAGACGATCTCCGTACTGAGCTGTCACGCCGGTATCGTACAATGCCATTTCCTGCATGCTTCGCATATCGGAATCAAATTCCTGCTCTGATGCAGCGTCGATAAACTGATAATACTTAAATGCGATCTCATCCTCTTTATAAATATGGGACATAAACGCATACATGACCTGATAAGTACCTTTTTCATAAATCGTGTCAAACCGGATCATCGGATGATCCTTATAATAAGACTCTGATTTATATTTATCCAGATTTCCGAACATATTTCCGGAACGCATATTATGTCCGTATATGATAAAATTCGTGCTCGGCTTTACAACATCACATGCACTGTCCAAAAAGAGCGTTCCGTTCTTGTCCTCTTCCTGATTGATGTTATGATCCAGATAATATTCATTGTCTGCTGTCTGCATGACAGGATAATCAATATTTGTATCGGCAATTTCCAGCCATCCGATTAGATTTTTATTCTGATTATATAAGCTTTTATATTCATCCAGCACAGTCAGTGTGATCTGCTGTCCGTCCTCATTCTCCTGAACCGTCTGTGTCTGCCCATACATCCGGTTTACTGCAGCGTCATTTTTCTTCTCGGTAAGCTGCACGGATAGCTGCTGTGCTTTATAAGAATCGTAATAATAAAATCCGAAATATGCCAGACAGGATATGGCTGCCACCACCAGTACTGCCGTCAGAAGCCTTCTTGCCCGAAGCTCGCCTCTTGTCAGCACAACGACTTTTCTTCGGCTTTTTTTCTTATCCCGTTTCCCACTGCTTCGCGTGATTTTCTTATTGCTCCCGCTCCGGTTCTGACGCTGTCTTTCTTTTGCCTGCATGGCAAGCTCATAAACCTCATCATCAAACCGGCGTCCTTCTGCTCCCGACAGATCATACTCACCGGACTGCAGCTTTGCATATAATGCAAGCACGTCTTCGTCCTTTGTCAGATCATATTCTCGTTTCAGTTCCTTTATCACATAGTTATCCATAATTTCTATTTTAACTTTATCCGGTCAGAAATTCAAGATTTCTGTCACACCTTTTCATGCTTTTCATAGTATAAAACATAAA
>CAKORQ010000237.1 GCA_934101445.1 uncultured Bacilli bacterium
TAGTATTTCCGGCCTCATCGGTACAAGTACCTGTCATCGTATAATTAGTTCTATTTCTGGCAGTTGAATCACTATCTAAATCATAAATAGAACCATACTTACTACCTATTTTATAACTAATATTAGTTGTCATATTATCGGAGCAAACAAGTTCGGCTTGGTTATCAGATACATCATCGTGTTCATCTTTAGATGTGCTTTTTATTGATTGATAGCTTGAATAATTACTTTTTATATAATTTTCTAAATTTGCTCTATTATCAAAACCCTTACTATCCCAAGTAGTACAGTCAACATCCTTACTTCTAACCCCGTTATCACCACAGCCTGAATCTGATGTTTGAACAGTTACTGTATGCATACAGTAATGGGTTGTTTTCATTCTTAAAGTAGCAATGGGTGCAGTTGTATCTCTTTTTACTGTAGTGGAACATCTTCCTACTAAGCCAGCCTCGTTAGTAACTTCGCCAGTGATAGTAGTATTATTAACATCATATGCTAAGGTGTAATTATTACCGTTTACAGATCCATTAGGTGATGAAATCTTTGTTCCATTAATTGCAAAACCGGAAGTATTCATAGTAATATTAACATTAGAACGATACCAATTATTATTGCCTTTGGCACCAGATACATTTAAATTACAAGTTGGGGGCGTTGTTACCCTTTTTAAAGTAATATTACAACTACCCACATTACCAGCATTATCTTTTACATAACCATAATAAGTTGTACCAGCGGTATCAAAATTTAGAATGGTAGTATTATTACCATTAAAATCATAATTTCCATTAGTGCTTAAACCAAACTCGGCTATGCCACTTAAATTATCTTGGGCTGTCAATTGTAGTTTTACATCACTAATATACCAATCGTTATTACCCTTAGTACCCCCAATAACATTAATTGTACAGGTAGGAGCCGTTTTATCAACTTTTACTGATAACCCTTTAGATTCACAAGTAACCGAATTACCAATGTTATCAGTAGCATTCCAAGTAAAATTATCCAAAATATCAGTATCAGTAGTAACTGTTTTTATAATCGGTTCATAAGAACAGCCAGTTCCTTTATCATTTTTACAACCATAACTATAAGTATAATCTTTATTAGTCCAGGTATTATTAGCCTTTGGCAATAAACATACTGGTAAATTATACTCAACATTGTTCACGTTAATAATAGTTGCATCAGAAATATTACCAACACCATCAATAGAATAACCATAATAGGTACCATTTTCATAAACATTTGTAGTGTGTTCATCTACTCCAATATTAAAATCACTGACACTAGGAACATGATTTTTTTCATCAGTTAAAAAATAACCGACAACTTTACCATTTTCTTTAGTATATCCTATGCCAGAACCATAACCATCAGCGCCGGTAAAATTAATTATTTTGGTGGCCTTTTTAGTGTTTTCGTCCAATTTTTCATAACTGGCATTAAAATCCATAGTTACATTAGGTTTTTCTTTATCTATTTTCACATTTACTTTTTGACTATATTTAACACCATTAATTTCAATTTGGACTGTTATAGTATTGTTAAATAGATAACTAGTTTCAACATGATAAATGTTAGCATAAGATAAATCACTCGTTACCGTACTTGCTAAACGCCCATTTTTAGTATTAACATCACTGTTAAGATTCCATGTTATAGAGACCTCATTTAAATCGTTTACAGGTAAAGTTTTAGGATCTACAAACAAATAAACATCTTTATTTGTCCATTTAACATTATTATTG
>CAKORQ010000238.1 GCA_934101445.1 uncultured Bacilli bacterium
ACTCAAGATGATTTTTTTGCTAATGACTATTCCAAAGAAGTAACTTATGATAACGCTGTGGATTCTAAAAAAGAATTTGTCTTACCTCCTGAAGAAAAGGAAGAAAATAGGGAAGATAGTATTACTACTTTTAATCCCGATGATATTTTTGGTAGTAGTGAACCTGCAGAAGAGGCCTTACCTAGTAAAGAAGATTCTTCTCTAAATATCTTTGCTAATGCCGAAACGCCAATTTCTTTTGATAATAGTAAGGAAGAAAAAGTTCCAGAGGAAGAAAAAGAGCCTAAGGATAGCCATGATACTGCGGATATTAATTTTGATGATGGCATTACATTATCTGATCGAAAAGCCTTTAAAGAATTACTAGAACCCCAAGAAGTACCTGATTTTAATGTTGTTATGAATGATACTAAAGAGGTAGAAGAAAAAGAAGAAGAACCAGAAGTAAAACCTGAATCTTTAAAGAAAAAAAGAGGCCTTAAAGTAATTAAACAAGAACCAGTTGTTTCTAGAAAAACTACTAAAAAGCCAGAAACTAAGGAAGATAAGAAAGAACCAGCCTCAGTAATAACTGATGCTACCGAAATCAAAGACCGCATTGAACAGCAAAAGACTGATCGCCAAAATAAACCAATACCCCCATTATTTAATCCCGCCAGCGCTAGCGACGTAAATGATGAATATAATGATACCAATGCCCCAATCGATTTAAATGCTTATTTAAATGGTAACTTGGCAAATAAACAATCTTTTAAAGAAATTTCAAACGTTCCGGAAACTAAAGAAGATGTAAAAGAAGAAAAACCTCAGGATAAAAAATTATCCTTAAGTCCGGATGATAATATTAATTTAATGGATTTTCTAAGTCAAATTGAAAACCATGACTCTAAAGCCGCATAGGCTCTAAAAGATTATAAATAATATATCAGCATTAAAAAGTTCTAATTTGATCTTGAGATATGTAAAACCCTTGCATATCTTTTTTTTGTGTGTTACTTTAAAACCGGTGATATCATGCAAATAATTAAATATACTAAAAAAGGTTCTAATAAATATGAACTAACTTTAAAAGATAATACTAAACTTCTTTTATATACTGATTTAATCTTAAAATATAATCTTTTAATAATAAAAAATATAGATAATAATATCTTAACAGAAATAGAAAAAGATAATCTTAAATTAGATTGTTATTATAAAACTTTAAAATATTTAAAAAATCCTAAATGTACTAAAGATATTAAAAACTATTTAAAAGAATATCCCTTACCAATAGTAGAATATACTATAACCAGATTAACTAGTGAAGGTTATTTAAATGATAATAACTATATTAGAGCATATATAAATACTAAAATTAATTTCAGTCATGATGGCTATTATAAAATATATTATTCTTTAAAAGATAAAGATTTAGATGATAATATAATAAAAGAATATCTAGATAATATTGAAGATTCTATTTGGTTAGATAAAATAAATAAAATAATAAATTCTAAATTAAAAAGTAATACTAAGTATAGTAATAGCTTACTTATAAATAAAATAAAAAATTATCTTAAAACTCTAGGTTTTCAAGATTATCTAATTAATATAGCCCTTAATAATATTACTCTTGATAATACTCATGAAGATGAAAAGTTAAAAAAAGATTATGAAAAACTATATAATAAGTATAAAAATAAGTATGATAAAAATAAATTAAATTATATCTTAATAGGTAAACTATATCAAAAAGGGT
>CAKORQ010000239.1 GCA_934101445.1 uncultured Bacilli bacterium
TTCTTCTTGATCTGGACATAATAAGTACCTTCTTTCATTTGTTGGTTATAGTATATCAGATTCATTAAGAAATGTCGCGTTCAGTGTCTTAATTTATGAGACCATTATAACCATTATAGCCCATTGTAATAGTCCAAACCAGTAATGCTTCTATAATGTGATAAATTGAATACGTAAATTTCTTATTAAACACAATCATTATTACCACATAGACAGCCAATGACAATTATTTACAGACTTTTCTTCATAGTCTTATACTTGAGAAAGTCTTGTTCCTTTTATCTTTGGCTTTAAATTAATCACTAAACACACTAAAATTGATATTATTAGTGTTGCCAAAAAGGAATCTAATCCATACGTTTTTTCTCCATAGACGATTTTATAATAAAATGTCCATACATACATATGTACTAAATATATCGTCGTACTCAAACTACGCAATTTAGGATATATCTTACGATTTTCTAACTTGGCACTTTTCACAAGTTCAAAAAATGCAATCGATATAACTATCAATAAATAACTGCTTATAATATTATTATTTGTAAAGAAAGCAACTACAAAACCAATAATTAAAACTAAACTACTTACTGCAGATGAAACTTTCTTATTTGCCAAAAGCATCCCAATAGGAATATAAATCATTCCTCTAAATATCCTACCACTACTTATACTATAATCAACTAGTTTTTGAATGTTTTGTAATGTAAATGATAAATCCCCTTCATAATTAACGAGTTCGGTAAGTCCAATAGAAACTATGCTCGCTATTACGCTTAATAGTATTAAATTTATTTCTGTGGCTTTCTTTAATTTAAATAATAAATATATGATAAGCAATGTATATATTGTCGATAACAAATACCACAACGGCCATGAATTATATTGCTCCCCTATAAAAATAAAACCTCGGATATAAATCAACGCTGCTTTGATCGGTATTGTTTTCAATGATATAAAATGATAAATAGCTAGTGGTAAATATATCGCTGTCCATATCAGATACATTTGAATGATTCTTTTTAACTGTTTAATTATCCTGTTTATGTCATTCACATTTTCAGAATATGGCCAGCTCATTTTCATTCCCAAAAAATATCCTGATGCTAAAAAGAAGAACGGTACTGCCATATTTACCATTATCTCATATATTTTAAGCAAATCACCGCTAGTGCAATTTTCTAACGGATGTGTATGTATTGCCACAACAGCAATAGCCATAATAAATTTAAATAAATCTATACAATTATTCTGTCTGTTAGCATTATCAACTTTTTCATACATTTGTAAAGCCTTTCTCCCTTAATTCACAGTATTATATCATCCACGCCAAATTTATATTTAAATTTCTATGTCAATCAGACACCAATGTCTTCCATGATATTTAATATAATTCCCATTTCAGATAGTTTTATGGAATGCCTTTTTGCAAATAGCCAAGCACACAACAGAAATACCAAGTAAAACACAACTGTAAACTACTCCTGTTCCATTAATTACAAACAATGGCGAAAAAGATACTAAAAACATATCCATAAACGATAGAAATATCCATGCAAATCCAAAGTCCTCTAATACACCTGATTTAAATTCCGGATCTGTTACACGTAATAAAATTACACCGGTTGCCATAACACCAGTAGATAACCCAAATATGTACATTCCTCTTTCGAACCAATAATTCCTAAAAAATCTTGGCGACACTATCCAAAACCATGTGACTACAAAAACA
>CAKORQ010000240.1 GCA_934101445.1 uncultured Bacilli bacterium
ATCAAAAGGCTATTGCTAAAGATCCAGAAACAGGAATATATATAATTCCGATTACGGCTTTAAAAAATTAATTGAAAAAAACATAGATTTTTATTACTATATTTAGTAAGTAAATCTATGTTTTTAAATTCCAAAAAATCATTTAAATTTTTACTGCAAAATTACGGCAACATATTAAAATAAATGTTCTTTTTATAAAATAAGTCTTATTTTGTAATGAGATATAGAGAAAAAAAGCTAAAATCTTAGTCGATTACTAGCTTTCTGCATAAAAAAACAACTTCCGAAGAAGTTGTAATTAACATAAATGGCGCCTGATGTAGGACTCGAACCTACGACCTAACGGTTAACAGCCGTGCGCTCTACCGACTGAGCTAATCAGGCATCAATTACTAGTTAATTGTATCTTAGATAGGCTAAGAAGTCAATACAAAATTAACTAGTTTTTTATAATTTTTTTGACACTTACCCATAAATTTACATATTGATAACTTTAGGCTGAGAAATATGAGTTTTTAAATTCTTTTCGGCTTTGCGTAAGGCTAAAACATTGGCTTTTTCAATTGAAGTTGTTAGATTATCGGCCGTTTTATTAATATTAACATTAGCAAAAGTACTGTAAAGAGAAGTTCTAATTATATCGGTACTCATATCTTGAGAGTAACTTTTAGAACGAGTAATAGTTTTTAAACTGTCAGGATTTAAAGTGTTAAATTTTAAAATTGCCACCACATTATCAAAAACTCTATTATGTTCGCCAAGCGTAATATCAGTAATTTTCACTTCATAATTAACATTATCTTTAGTTCGACTTTCAATAGCAATTTTCATGGCTCCATATTCAATATGTTTAATTTTAATATTCAAATTTGTCCCCTCCTTCGTGGAATTATTATTTTAGCAGAATTATTTTTGATTGTCTAGATACTAGTTTTCTTGTATAATATTTTTGGTGAATTAATTATGGAAGAAAAAAATATAAGTTTTTTAGAAAGATATGCTGAAAATTTAGTAGCCCGCGATTATATAACAGATCCTGCTATTGGTAGAGAAGAAGAAATTAAACAAATGATTTTAATTCTTTTAACCCCTGAAAAGTCGCCCTTACTGGTAGGTAAGGCTGGTATTGGTAAAACGGCTATAGTAGAAGGACTTGCTTATCGTATTAAAAATAACATGGTTCCTAATGCCTTATTTGGCTATGAGTTATTTAAATTAAATGCCTCCTCTATTATTGGTGACTATGAAATAGCCGGTCAAAAAGAAACGAGAGTCGATGTATTAATTAAAGAACTTGCAAAACGTGAAAAAACTATTGTCTTTATTGATGAGACTCATTTGCTTATTAAAGGTAATAATAGCGAATCAGGAATGGATTTAGCCAATATTTTTAAAGCCGGCCTTGACCGTGGGGAAATCAAGATGATTGGCGCTACTACTACCGAAGAATATGAACAATATATTATAAGAGATAGAGCCTTCTTAAGAAGATTTCAAAAAGTTGATGTTAAAGAAGCCGATAGAGAAACTACTATTAAAATATTAATGGGGACCCTACCAAAAATCGAAAAACAAATGCATTTAGTATTGCCTTATACAGATTTTATTAAAGAAAAAATATTTGCTTTTATTGTCGATATGACCGATGAATATAAAAGAATATATGAAATTTCTTCAAGATACCCTGATATTTGCTTAGCCATAGTATCTAATGCCT
>CAKORQ010000241.1 GCA_934101445.1 uncultured Bacilli bacterium
TAGTAGTAGTAGGTAAACCAATAAATTATACTGGTGATACTGTATTTAATTTTGATTATACAGGTGCTGAACAAACATTTATTGCTCCTGTTTCTGGAACTTATAAATTAGAAACATGGGGAGCCCAAGGAGGCTCTGGTGGTAGAGGTGGCTATTCTACTGGTTATTTAAATTTAAATTTAAATAACAGTTTGTATATTGCAATAGGAGGCAGTGGCAGCCGCGGGAATGGATATTTTACTGATAATGTTTATTTGGGAACAGGTGGTTGGAATGGCGGTGGAAATGGCGGTCTTGGCGCAGTTGACAGTTTAAAAAGAAATTATGCTGCCGGTAGCGGTGGTGGCGGTGCTTCATCTATTCAAAATATTTTGATTAATGACGGTCAATTATTTAATTATGAAAATAAAAAAGAAAATGTAATTATTGTATCAGGTGGCGGTGGTGGTATTTGTCTTAATCATACAAATTCTGCTGGAAATGGTGGCGGGGTTTGTGGAACTGCCAGTAAACCTCAAAAAAGCAATGTCAGTGAGGTAATATATGGTGGAAAAGCAAGCCCGGGAACTCAAAATGCTGGTTACTCATTTGGAAAAGGAGAAACATCCCCAAATAAAACCATTTATGACAGTTATGGCGCTGAAGGCAATGGTGGCGGTGGCGGCGGCTGGTATGGTGGTTTTGCTAATACTAGTGAAGGGTATGTAAGTTGTGATTCTGGCGGTGGCGGTTCTGGTTATATAGGTAATCCTTTTTTAAAAAATAAGGTTATGTATTGTTATAACTGTGAAGAATCTAATGAGGAAAGCACTAAAACCATATCAACCACTTGTAATGAAGAAACACCAACCAGTTATTGCTCCAAAATGGGTAATGGTTATGCTAGAATAACCCTAGTAAGTATAGATGAATAGGATAATATAAATGATACATATTATAATAACCAATAACAAATAATCGTATAAAACCATACGATTTTTTTCATACTATAAATGTGATTGATATGAAAAAGATATTAAAATATATACCCATTCTTTTACTATTACTTATTAATCCTTTCTTAGATTTAATAAAAAGTAATGATATAGATAAAGTAAAATATAACTTATTAGAATTAGAAAACAATTCTTTAAAAGAAGAAATAGAAACTTTAAGTAATATTAAATATAATAATTATGACTATATAATAAGTAAAATCTTAATTAAAAACCTTTATAATAGTAATATTTACTATTTAAAAAGTAACTCTTTAATAGAACCTAAACATCCGGTTATAAATGATAAAGGTTTAATAGGAATAACTAATACCAATAATACTTTAGTACCTATTTCTAGTCTTACTATCTCTATAAAAGTAGATAATACCTTAGGACTATATAAAGATAATAAGGTAATTATAGATAAAGAAATAAATATTAATAAAAATACTAATATTTATACTAGTGGTTTAACTAATTTACCTAGTGATTTATTAATAGGTACTATAGATACTTGTAGTATTAAAGATAATAATACTATTTGTAATCTAACCCTAAATCCGATAGATACTAACTATTGTTTAATTCTTACGGAGTATACTATATGATTTATTTAATATTAGATACCTTATTTTATTCTTTAACACCTTTTAATACTTCTTTTTACTTATTTTATTTAACTTATCATAAGGACTATTTAAATATCTTAAGTCTTATTATCATTATTTATTTAACTC
>CAKORQ010000242.1 GCA_934101445.1 uncultured Bacilli bacterium
CATAAAGGACCTCCACTAAGTCATATATAACTTTTATCTCAATTATATACACTTAAGTATTAATAATTAGTTATTAATACTTCTTCACTATTCCCCTTTTTCGTATTGTAACTTGAATTTGAATAATCATGATTTAAGTACTTTACATTATATTTTTTACTCCATTCAATTAGCAAATTATTTTCTTTACCTTTGTGATATAACACATTAGATAAAATAAATTTTATTTTTTGCTTATCTAAGAAATCAAGATAATCTAACAAATCTTTTTCCTCTTGTTCCCCCCAGTCCTTGAAACCTCTATTACCATCATTATAAGAACCTGTTGTAATTAAATATGGTGGATCACAATATACCAAGTCATTTTCTTCATACTTAACATCTTTAAATTTTCTAAAGTCTTGAGCAAATATATCACAGTTTATTGTTTGAATTTTATTAACAAATTCAATTAAGTTATTTTCAATATTTTGATTATAACTGCTCCTATCTTTTCCAAATGGTGTGTTGAATTCGTGGTTATTATTAAATCTAATTTGATGATTAAATGCAAAACATGTTAATATAAATAGTTTTAGAGAATTAGGATTCTTATTATATTCATCTCTTAAATGATTATATCCATCTCTATTATCTAAGCTTAAATTATATTCTTTAATTATTTTTTTTATCTCGGATAATATATTATCAATAGAAGTTGTTTTAAAATAATCAAACATTTCTTTTAAATATACATTTTGATCATTATATATAATTTTATTTGCTGACACGTTGATTCCAACATTAAAGCCGCCACCAAGTATATCATAAAAATTATTAATTGTATTTGGACATAAGCAAAATATATTATCAAGAATCTTATATTTTCCTCCAGTATAATTTAACGGAGATTTAATATACTTTTGTTTATTTATTTTCTTTAAAATTGAAGATTGTTTTTTCGTGGTTTTACTAGTTTTAATATCCTTTTCAATAAAGAATAGATACTCTGTTACACCATGTTTAGCATTTGCACTTCTACTTCTGAATCTTCTATATGGTATTTCTACTAATTTAAAAGTTTCAGGTTTTCCATGCTTTTTCATAATTTCTTCAATTTGCTCTTTTTTCATTAGGCCTTCGCTATTATAACTTAAAATAATATATTTAAATTTAGCCCTTGATACTAATTTTTCAAATTCACCTAATACTTTAGTTTTTAAACACCATGAAGACTTTTGATTATCATAGCCACGAACCCCAGTAACTCCCTTAACCTCTGGATTATCATATTTTGCGACCGTTTCTAGCACATGATAATTCGGTAAATATTGTCTGGCATTATAAGGAGGATCTACATATAAAATATCTCCCTCAATTCTGGATAACAATTCTACGCCATCCTCATTATACACATCATTATTATACTTATTATATTTTACTTTTAAAGGGTAAATAGTAAACTCTTTATAAACTCTATTATCCCATGATTTTAAATAAGCACCATATGTGCCAGATATATTTGATACACTAGGAACTTCTTGAATCATACAGGCAATTAAATAATAATATTCATCTTCGGTAATTTTTTCATCTTTATACCAATTTTCAATAGTTTCTCTCATATAATCAATTTTTAATGAATTTTCTTCTGTTAAATACATTCTGTTGGCAAGTGGTGAATATCTATTTGATATATATTTTTTCCGTTGTAATTTGATATATCC
>CAKORQ010000243.1 GCA_934101445.1 uncultured Bacilli bacterium
GTTTTATCGTTAACATAAGCTGATAAATTTATACTTCCCAATAAACAACTTCCACCATTTGGAAGAGGTTCTTCAGCGCCTCACACTGTACGTTTCAACTATTTTTCGTACTGTGCGCTGGACTATCGCATGTGGTATCCTCCTTTATACCACCCCTCTCGCTTAGTCTCTCACGGTCAAGTTAGTAACTCGTTCCGCCCTGTCACCATATAGTTAGGTTTCCAAGTCAATCAGAGAGGGTTTTAAATCCGCACGTTATTTATTGGCTAACGGATTTACACCTGCATATTCAAATTCATCATCTTCACTTAATAAATTATAATTTTCTATTTTTGACCAATACAATATTCCTGGTTCTGCATAATCAAAATTGTTTTTACATAATAATTTAAATACTTCTTTAGCTTTAACAACTTTTTCCATTTTATCATTTTCTACTTCAAAATGTAATATCCAATCTTCATCATTTTCAACAGCTCTCATAAAGCCATCATTAACTCTTACTGATATATTTGCTTTAGTAACTTTATTTAAATCTGTTTTAATATTAATAAAATCTATAAGTTCAGGATGTGTACAATCTAATGATAACATTAATGCACCCAACATTTTTACTGTTGTTGGACTATATCTTACCTAATTATTTCATTAGGCTTGGATTCTATTGGGGTTATTAAGAAGATATGTCTATCTTCTCCCCTAGTCTCTACACCTTCCTACCCAGTAGGCTCGGCTCGGTATTACACTATTCTTTAGTGCTTCCACCGATTTCTTCCAATTCAAGACGCAGTACATTTGCTTTTAAATACTTTCTTTGGAGTATGATAAAATCATCATTTTTTGGATATATATAATTTATAAATTTTAATACATCTTCTTTATTTGAAAACTCTATTATATAACAATCTTCGTTAGATTTAGGTCTTATAGTTGATGATATTCCTATATTATTATATAACATTTTTTGAACACCTTCTAATAAGTGTAATTGTGATGTGAAAGATACTTTTTGCCATATTTTATTTCTATCTTTTCTTTTACCCCATGTTATGCAACCATCTGCATCAAAGAAACCTAATAATAAGTATCTTTCTAAATCCCTTCTAACTCTAGGATAGTGTCTTTCTTTTTTTAATCGACCACTTGTAAATTTAAGTATATCATTTACTTTTCTTGAAGTTCTTGCTCTTGGAAATCTTCTTTTTTCTTTATTAAAAGTATTGTCTATACTTACATCAGATTCTATTATATTTGATATAAAGTCGATTATTTCTTTATCATTTTTTTCTACACTTATTTCTACTATATTTTTAGGTGTTATATTACTATCAGCCAATATAAAACCCAAAGCATATGCTTTTTCTTTTGTGTCTATTTTATTAAAATTATAATTACTTTTATGTTTTTTATATTTAGTATATTCATTTAAATTATATTTGTTTATCCAATAACCAACAGTACTTTTACCTATTCCTAATTCTTTAGCTATTGTTCTTGTTGATTTACCTTCTAATAATAATTTCAATAATTCATCTCTACTCATATTATCATACTCCTTATTTTTATTTTATATTTTATCTACTCTATATATTTTCGATAAACAAAGCATTTAAAATTGTTAACGTCTTCCATTCTGCCCGATTGTAGACGTAACTTGAGAGAAGGTATCCATAAAACTACAAGCACCAGTAGTTTCTTTAGAAGC
>CAKORQ010000244.1 GCA_934101445.1 uncultured Bacilli bacterium
ATTGATACTCATCAAAAATACCTAAACTAATTAATTCTAAATTAACAAGTTATCCTTTCTTAATTAATATTATCTATATTAAACTAATTTTTATCTTAATTCAATCATTTTTTTCTATTTATCCCTTTTTTCAAAGACAAACACCACCTATTTTATTGTCAAATTAAAAAAAGCATGAATTATACTTCACACTTAAATTATTTTCTAGTAGGAAGAAAGAACTCGCTATATTCTTGTACTTTGCTGTTTAAAGCTCGAAATGGTCTTGATTTTTCAAAAAGTTCTTCCTTTGATTTTCTAACGTTTACTTGATATTGGTATTTTAAAATAAGATATGTAGCATATCGAAACGCCGGAATATTAACATTCTTCATCTTAATAATTTCGGCTTTAATCTCTCCATCAGTCATTTCTAAAGTACTTCCATATAATCTTAAGGCATTATCATAATCACTACTAGATAATCTTCTTAAAATCACTTTCTCTATGGAGCCTGTTAAATATTTTTGAACTAATTTACAATCAGCATCATCAGCCTTTCCTTTAGAATATCTTTTCAAAGCTTTAAGAAGACTTAATTCTTCCTGATAGACATTTAAAATTTTTCTTTCTTCATAACTAACATATTTCATGCCTTTTAATAGTTCTAGTAATTCTTTATCTTCATTATTTATATATGAAAGCCAGTAAATCCATTCTTTAATAAGTTTGTCTTTGGTTTCAAAAATTTCTAAATCAGTTTTATCGTCCAAACCAACTTTCTTTATTTCATCAATCATAATATTATCTTTACTTATACGATTTATAATTTAGAAAACCATAAATACAAGTACCTTTCTTAATTAAATACTACTCTTCAAAATCACACTCTGAGTTAGAACAAGCAATTTTTTTACCCTTGTTAACTAAAATACTATTGCATTTTGGACAGAACCTATTAATTGGTTCATACCAACTAGCAAAATCACATTTAGGGTAATTAGAGCACCCATAAAAGTCTTTACCTTTTCTTGTTTTCTTAAGAAGAATCTTACCTTCACATTTAGGACAATCCATAATTTCAATCTGAACCGGTTTTTCTTTCTTAATATATTTACAAGTAGGATAATTAGAACAAGCCGTAAATTTACCAAAGCGACCATTTCTAATAACTAAAGGGCTATTACATTCGGGACATAATTCTCCTGTCTCTTCGGCAGGTTTCTTTTCCATATGATGAAACGCTTCTTGAACAAGAGGCTCAAACTCACCATAAAATTTCTTTAATAATTCAATATTATTTAATTTATTATCGGCTATTAAATCTAAATCTGTCTCCATATTAGCCGTATATTTAACATTAACTATCTTACTAAAATATTCTTGTAATTTATCGGTAGTTTCAATGCCAATATCCGTTGGTACAAACTTCTTATCTTCTAAAGTTACATAACTTCTGGTTTTTAAAGTATCAATAATTGTAGCATAAGTACTTGGTCTACCTATTCCTAAAGATTCTAATTCTTTAATTAAACTACTTTCCGTATATCTTGGGGCTGGTTTCGTAAAGTGTTGAGTTTTGGCTACATCATCTGTATTTAAAACCTCTCCTTCTTGTAATTCTGGTAAAATAGTATCTTCTTGATCTTCATACTTAGCATAAACTTTTAAATAACCATCAAAAGTTAAAATAGAACCAGTTGTCTTAAATTTATAATCA
>CAKORQ010000245.1 GCA_934101445.1 uncultured Bacilli bacterium
CCAAGAATTATATGCTATACTTTTTACGAGATGACAGTAATAATCTCTTAGGATTTACTTACAATAATAATACTTATTATTATAAGAAAAATGCTTTTTATGATATTATTGGTATCTATGATAGTAATTATAAAGAAGTATGTACATATAATTATGATTCTTATGGTAATATCTTATCTATAAAAGATAGTACTGGTAAAGATATAACAGATACTTCAAATGTTGCTCTAATAAACCCATTTAGATATAGATCATACTATTATGATACAGAAACTAATCTTTATTATTTAAATAGTAGATATTATAGTCCAAAGATGGGAGGGTTTATTAATTGTGATGGTATATTAATAAAGACTGGGAACATATTATCATTGAATGCATACTGCTATTGCCTTAATAACCCAGTAAACAGAATTGACTCAGGTGGAAGGTTTTCTAATCCATTCTCGAAATTGGGAGAATATTATGAAAAAGCCAAAAAAAGCGTGTCAAATGCTGTAAATGGCGCTATTAAGACAGTTTCAAATGGTTTTGATTGGATAAAAAGAAAAATTGGTGTTAAAACTACATACACGACAAGTCAAGAAGTGATGAAAATAGGTGGAATTAAGCCATTTTTAGGAGGAGTAACTGGAGGCGTTAATGAAAATTTCCAAACAGGTAACTTAAATATACCACAACCAAATTCTATAAATATAGACATAACTGAAAGTGGTTTATCTATTGGCTTTAATGCTATAAGTGTTGGAATTGATGTTTCCGACGGCTTAGCAGTTTCTGCTTCTGCAAGTTTAAGCAATGATATTGGTCTTTCTATTTCAAAAGGAATAACTTTCGATTTAAGAAAAGAAACAAAAATGACATTAACTTTACCGAAGAAAGTTTTTGGAAAAGAATCAGATGTTATGGGATCATCATTAGATTTTTATGGAACCATATCAGAAGGTATAATCGGAATGCTTCTTCCTGGAATTAATGCGATAGGAGGGTTAGATAACTACATTTTACCCATATTAGTTAAATCGTAAAAAGGAGAAAAAATGACTAATAAAAATTTAAACAATAATATAATTTTAATATCACTTTGTATTATGATAATATCAGCAATGTTTATTTTCTTTTTAGGAAGTTCTGAAGATATTTTGATTAATATAAATTATGCTTTTAAAATAACTAGTTTAGTTGGTATAGTAGGCATTATTTATGGTATTTATAAAACTTTAAGCAGTAATCAAGAGAAAATCAATAATAAGAAGATATTTGCTTTTATTGGTTTGATATTATTATTTTATTTTCTAATTGGCGACAAGATAATTGCTAGTTTTACTCATTATCAAAATCCAGCCAATGCTTGCTATTACTTAAATAAGTGTGATTATGATAATTACGTTTCTTATCAAAATGATAAATATTATATTATTGCTGATTTGAAAAATACTCCTTTTTATTATTCATATAATGGTAACTATTGGAATTCTCATTCAAAGGACTTAGAATTAAAATATATGTATGAAGACAACAGTGTTTTAATAAATATTTTTTCTTTAGATACTAAGTATTTTATTGTTGTTAAAGATAAAAATGATACCGCTTTAGATATTAAAGATACCTCTGAAATAAATTTTGAAAATTTAAGTTTTTCTCGCAATAAAGATGTCAAAATTAAAAATTTCTATGGAAAAATAGTTGATACAA
>CAKORQ010000246.1 GCA_934101445.1 uncultured Bacilli bacterium
TTCTACTTCCTCAATAGGCATATTTACAGCAACAGCAAATTGCTCAGATGACATTTTCATAGCGATTAAATTTTTAATTATTTCTTTCTTAGAAGCAAGAGCTCCTTCAATTTTTCCAATAGCAAATCCGTCATTATAAGCAAATTTAATATCAGTATTCTTAAGTTTTTCTTTCTCTTCTTCTTTATTAACATACATTAATTCTTCAAAAATATTGGAATGTTTTTCCATAAAACAAAATTACCTCGTTTAAATTTCTAATCATTTTTAACTATTGTCTACAATTATTTTTATTAAAATTCTATTTTTCTACGGGAGCATTAAGGGCTAATTCTTCTTGAATTTCAATTATTTCTTTTTCTGACATGTTAACAAGATCTGCTATTTGCATGGCGGTTAATCCAAGCTTAGCTGAGTTTTTAATCGTTTCCTTCTTAGAAGCAAGTGCTCCTTCAATTTTGCCCTCAATCTTACCTTCTTGACGAGCAATATTAACATCAGTATTCTTAAGTTTCTGCTCTTCTTCTTCCTTATTAACATACATTAATTCTTCTTCTATACTAGAAAATTTTTCCATAAAGTCCACCACCTCATTTAAATCTTCATAATCACCAGCAAGCTCTCTTGAATATTTTATACTATTCGAAGTTAGTAATTTCAAGGCTCGCATTTGCCAGTCACTTATAGTTTCATTATACGGATTATCATCTAATTTATCAAGAGCAATTCTGATAGTTTTTCCTGTATAGGGATGTCTGATTTTTAAATCTTCTTCCTGCGTTACAAACCGATTAACTATTTTTTTATTAAAAGGAAGACTGCAATTATCAAAGTTTAATTGTATAAACTCGATTGGTACATAATCCTTCCCACTTGCTTGCCTACTTAAAACTAAACGATATCCATAAAGAACATTCTTCATTACTGATGAGGGACCATCATAATTATTAGCCTCTAAATTAATATATAAATTTTCAGACACTTGTAATAATAAATCTAAAACATTTACTTTGTTTTTATAAATTTCCTGGGGTAACTCGGTATCAATAAAATAAGAATCTTTAATTAATTTATAATCAATCCCAATAAAATAAGCAATAATTTTATCTATATATATTCTAATAGTTTTACATACTGCCTTAAAAGGTCGATCTTTAATTATTTGAATCTGATAATCAGGATTTTCCTTTTTATATTTTACATAATCTACTATTTGGTTGTTTTTTAAATACATACCATTTTTTCCTTTTCTAAGAAGTACTAATATAGCGCGCCTAATTAGTCCTTCTATATATATTTATTACCGCCCAAAGTTAGATTTCCTTCAAAAATTAACAATTTTTTATATTTTTTTATCTTTTTTACCCAATTATTTACTTAAAATAAATTTACAACATCATAATAACTAGTTTTAATTGGCTCCCCTATTTCTTTAATAGGCACTAGAGTTCCTTCTAAATTATATTCAATATATCTGTCTAAGTATTTACCACACCATTCTTCACTTGGTTCATTACCTTCACCGAACATTAAAGTTAAATCAATAACCATCGCATCTCTAAAAGTAAATTCAGCCCAATCATAACTTTCGATATAAAACGCATCGTACTTTGCCACAGTTTTAAACATTCCTGTATAAATACCAATAGCATCAGTTGAATAAATAATTTCAGTTC
>CAKORQ010000247.1 GCA_934101445.1 uncultured Bacilli bacterium
AAATCAGAGGCATTAACTTTCAAAGTATCGCTACTAACTAAATGATTATCTATATAAGCCTTAAAATAATAATCATTTATCTCTTTAACATCAATAGTAATTTTATTATTTTTACTATTCTTACTACAATCAACACTACCTACTTTTTCATATGAAAACTCATTATCTTCTTTAGCATAATATAAATTACAAGTACTATTATCTAAATTACTACTTATACTTAAAGTTATTTTATCCTTATTTATACTTATTACCTTAATATTAGGACTTTCTAAATCTATTTTATCTTTCCTAATCTTATAATCTAAACTAATTTTAAAACTAGTAATTATCTTATCTTTTTCTAGTTCTCCTTCTAAATTAACAATACTATAATCATTATATTTAACTTCTAATTTATCATCATTAAAATTAGTACTTTTTAAATAATCTTCATTAATACTTAGTATCTCTTTCTTACTATTACCATTTAACTTAGCAATAATATCTATTATTTCTAAAGTCCATAAATCATTATTATCTAAAATATCATATCTATTATTTATCTCCCCTTTAAAAGTATTTTCTAAAGCATTATTTTTTAAAGTATAAGTAATTGTTTTTAGTTCTTTATCATCTTTAATACTTGGATATTTTATAGTAATTTTATTATTATCATTAGTAACTTTAGTACTCCCCATATTTTGGTACATTTGATATGTTGATGTTTCTTTTAATTCTTTAGTTATATCATTAAGACTTAAAGCCTCAACATTAGAGAAACTAAGAATTAGGAAAGTTATAAAAATTATTTTCTTCATCCTACTATTTTATCTTTAGCTTCTTCATAGCTTAATTTTCTTTCTAAAGCGTTTTGTCTTATTTTTGGCTCAATAGCCTTATTTAACCTTACAATAGTTGCTCTATCAATAGTTTTAATAACACTTACCGCGGCTACCCATTTATCAATAGCATCATTACCACAATTGCGATAAGTCCTAGCAAGAGGGCGGCTCATTTCATAAACACTATCTTCAATCGACTTCTTTTTCTTTTTAGCTCTTAAAAGAGAACGTTTTAAATCTAATAAAAATTTTTTCATCTCTTTATTATCAGCAAGATTATTTAAACGCAAATATTCTTCATACATACTAATATAACCTTCTATACTAGCAGCATTTTTCATATCGTGATTAAGACGATAATCAGTTGTTGCATGAAAAAAGTTTCTTAAAAATATGTACTCCCTATCATCTATATTCATTATTTTTTCCTCCTTTTAATTTATTATTTATTTTGATCATTTTAATTCTGACTCTAAAAGAATTTTACATACTTCTTGCCAACCAGTATGGTAATCATAACCGGCTCTTAAGATACCTTTTTCTTTTAACTCTGTATCAGATATATTCTTATTGTGATATGACGGAAATAAAATTCTAATTGGAATAGCAGGATTTAAATTACTAACTAAATCATCAATTTGAATATCACCAATACATACATTCTTAGCGCCTGTAAAAATATAGTTTTTGGCGGGTATTACCTCTTCAGGAATTAAACGATAAAGCATCTCAAATTTACTTTTGAAAATACGTCCTGAGTTTTTTAAGTCAAAAGGATTACGACAATCACTACAAGGGTAAATATCATAATACTTACTTAATATACTAAGTGCATCGATTG
>CAKORQ010000248.1 GCA_934101445.1 uncultured Bacilli bacterium
TATTTATTAAAAAGTAACTGGGGCCATTTGATAAGAGAATGATATAAAAATAAATTTGTTAAAAGAAATATTTTTATTGGCCCCAGTTACTTAATTATTTGTATCTACCACAAATGGGTCATTGGCAGTTCCGGTTCCGCCAGTAATTTTAACATCGAACTTTAAATTAATGACTGGGCGGGCACCAAGATCATTAGCAATCCAGTATTCTAACATGTATCCTATATTATTTTCACTCCAAATATAAGCGCGATTGCCAGTTGCACTAAATATTGAAGGAGACATGGTCCAATAGTATTTATTTGAATAAATATAAGATAATTTATTTATATGTCGACCATCCATGCCAGCAAATACTAATTCGTCATAGGTTATTAAACCAATTGGATATGTCAATGAATTATTTCCTACATTTGAATCTGTTGTTGTATACAAATCTCTCTCTTTGTTTGGACATGTTAATTGTGCAGCATTTTTAGAGTATCTTTCATATGCTCCGAAATAACTATAACTCGAAGTGCTAATTCCATCACCACCTGTCAAAGTTCTATCGCCGCAGAAACCAACGGCATTTGATACATAACTACTATATCCTTTATCAGCAATATTAGTTTTATACCAATCATCTACAGTCGTTTTAATCGTTGAAGATGTTGTGTTTGCATGTACTTCATCAAATGTTGCACCATCGGGATTTCCATACATATATCCAATGTATGTAGGAGCATTATATTTTGTATTAAATGCGACTGTGGTATTATTAATCATTTGTCGATTACCAGATGCATTTTTTTCTGTGCCATTATAAATAAGTCTTATTGAACCGTCTCCATTAATTCTCACTATTTGCCAATAGAATCCTGCAAATTGAACAATATTATTTTTAACATTGCCACGATAATAATAAGTTGTACCGTAATCATCAATTGTCTGATATAAACCTTTATCAGAATTATCAGTTTCTAACTCTGTTTCGGTTAGGATAATTACATTTAAATTATAAGTTATACTATCATATGAAACATTATTCCATGTTGTTTTGCCAATTGTCTTTGACGCTCCAGTAACTTGATAAATTGTTACATCATTTAAATTGCGACTAACATACATTTTTTTTGTGGTTTGGTTATAAGCCATAGATTCTGCTTGAAAATAATACTTAGTATCGCCACTAAAATCAACTTTGGTTGGATCAACATATACAGGATTTGATAATGAATATCTGCCAGTTGTACTATCAAAAGTTTTAGTTGTAAATAACATTATTTTAGTATCGTCTTTAGTCAAATCACTCATCTGATCATCGCTTTTAATCGCACTTTCTGCAGGTTTTACAACTTGCTGGGTTGTGTTTTCTCCTGTCTTCTCTACCCACTTAATAACTGGAGCCGTCTGACTTAAATCAACTTCTTGCTTAGTAGCAATCTTAGTCTTGGCTATCTCCGGAGTAGTTTGATACTCATTAGCAAGTATGGCATCATGCAAAGTATCATAACCAGCCGATACCGGATCATACTTACCAGGTTCGGAATTAATAACTATTTTAGACTTAAAGACTTTATTCATAACATCATCATTAATAGTAGCATCTTCATCCATCCAAAATGATACGGTATAATCTACTTCTTCATCGG
>CAKORQ010000249.1 GCA_934101445.1 uncultured Bacilli bacterium
CATAGGACTTACCCGATGCTGGGCTTTTTTATTAAACTTATCTAAGATGTAACGCCCTATTAATTTTTCAGTATTAACGATATGATACCCAATCGAATTATTTTCTTGCATAATTTTACCACCATTGTTAGGAAACTAACAAAGTAATTCTAACACTACTAAAAAGATTAGTCAAATATTTTCCTAATCTTCACCTAAATTTCATTTTTTAATAATTTAGAACTTTTTAATCTATTTTTTCCTTTATTAATTCACTTAAAAAGACGATATTTAAATCTTTAGATTTTATATACTCTACTAAACAATCTAAGTAAGTAATATCTTTTAGATAAATAATACTGCCACTACTTAAGGCCGCTTTTACTTCAATAATATTAGTTTTATCTAAAAATAAATCCGGTTTGACTAAATATTTTTTCCTTTGTTTACAAAAGTTTAAATTAGTATTATTACTATCTAAGATGCAAATATTAGTATTTTGCTTACTCTTTTTTAATAGTTTATCTAAGGCTTTATAATTAACAAAGTCATTATTAATTTGTTCAAAATAATTATCTTTAGAATAATGTTCTTTCGTAGTTAGAATAGAGGCTTTAATATTATTTTTTACTAAATAATCTTTAATTTCCCTACTACTATTAATATCAATTATAAAACTTACTTGCATTTTTTTACTATTGCCTTTAATAATAATTTTATCTAAGTTATCGCTTAAAGAAATATCAGGTTTTATTGGCTGATTTACTAGGTAGATACTATTAAAAACATCGTCTTCTTTCATTTTGGATAGACTTTTTAATTCATCTACAACGCTTCCATACATTCCGGGAATAATATAGTCATCATGAATAACGGCATTTACGAAGTCTAATTTTCTTTCTTTACTGGCATTTTGAATTTCTTTTAAAAGCGGATCTTTACTCCGGGCAAGGTTAGCGGTTTTGTTGGTGGTATAAAAACTTAAAAGAACTAAAAGACTAAAAATAATGTATTTTCCATATTTTTTCAAAATAATCACCTAGTAAAATCATATTCAAAAGTATTAAAAAAAATCTAGTTTCCTAGACTTTAATTAATTTTGGATTTTAGAAAATCCATTCCCCTTTTTAAATCTTCTACTAGAAGAGCATATGCTGCTTTATTTTTGCGAAGTTCGATTATAAAATCAACTTCTTCTTTGGTCATCGCAAAATGTTCTTCATTATTATTATCAACAGTTGCTAAGGTGTCATTACCAATTAAATAATCAGCGTTGACATTAAAAATTTCACATAAGGCAACGATACTTTCAATAGTTGGATTTCGAAGTTCTCTTTCATAAAGACAAATAACGGATTTTTTTACACCGATTAATTCCCCTAATTGACTTTGGGTTAAACCCTTTTCTTTTCTTAATGCTTTTAATCTATCACCTTTAACCATAAACCCACCTGCTTTCTTTCTCTGGTTGATGATTAGTTTAACATTTTTTTACTATTTGTCAAGTAAAAGTTTACGTAGATTAAAACTTACAGGTTTAACTTATGATAATGTCTTAAGTACTATTTTGCTAATAATATCCTCTAATAAACGTTTAAACTAAAAAATAATTAAAAAAGACATAGATTAATAATCTGAAGTTGTAAGATAAAAGT
>CAKORQ010000250.1 GCA_934101445.1 uncultured Bacilli bacterium
TTCGTTATTTACATAAACGCCTAAAATATTTTCTTCAGATAAATATTCTTTTTTAGAATTAAATAATATAAAACTTAAGCTAATTATAATTAATAAAATTATTAAATATTTTCTTAACTTTTGCATACATATACCTCCAAAATCCCGAAATTCCGGCTTCGTAGAGTTAGCAACTCTATGAAAAATGGGCTTTGAAGTCAGTGTTTACTTAGGTTTTAGAATTTTTGACCATGAATTTTGACCAGAATATAAATTATTTACTTGACTAGAAAAGTCTTTATAAAGTCCAGTAAATACTAGCTTTGAGATGATTTTTTTCTGACCATAATTTTGACTAAAATAGAAATCAATTTAGGCTTTAAACCTAAGAAAAACTGTGATATAGTTAATATATAAGTTAAAAATAAAGACCGAAAATAGGCTTTCATAGAGTTGCTAACTCTACGAAAAATACGAAAAAAAGGTTAAAAAAAATCCCTAATTAGACTTTCTAACTAGAGATTTTTTATTTAATTATTTTTGATAGTATCTTCAAAACTATTACATAAATCTTCTAAGTATTCTTTTTTAGCTAATTTATCTAGCCAATTTTTAGGAATATCATCATAACCATAAATGATACCAGCCATAGAACCGGTAATAGCGCCAATGGTATCTGTATCATTACCTAAGTTAACAGAACCAATTATAGCCTCTTTAAAATTTCTGGCATTTAGGATAACCCATAAAGAGGCTTCTAAGGTATCAACAACATAGCCACTACTACTTATTTCGGCTATATCTAAAATACGAAGATCTTGTTTTAAGATTCTATCATAGATACTTACAGTTTCTTTACTAAATAAAGAATAATCTAAAGTTTTAATTTTATCATATGCCTCGTATTTAGTGAGACCTTGTAATAAATAAATGACATAATTAACATAAATATAACAAGCCATAATACTTATTTCGTGACGGTGAGTTAGAGAAGAAACATTCTTAGTTAGAGTATATATCTCATCAGGCGAAGAATTATGATAAAAACAATAATAAGCAACCGGTAAAATACGCATCAAAGAACCATTACCGTTAGCATTTATATTAGCGAGGCCTGATTCTAGAGCCGAGGTATTTCCTAAAGAATAGTTATGAATAGCCTTTAAACAAGTTCGCCCAATATCAAATAACTTACCACCAGGGGTGTAATCCCCTTTATTTATCCAATCAATAAATCTTTGCATAATATCATCATAATCAAATTTTTTCTTTTCAATAAAGGAAGCCATTAGGGCTATTTCCATTGATGTATCATCAGACCAGAATCCTACCGGAACGGGATGACTACCGTTACCAAGCATTTTCACAACCGGATTTTTAAGCAGTTTTTCACGACTAATAAACTCCAAAGGAACCCCAAAAGCATCTCCTATGGCATGACCAATAACCCCATCTTTAACATTTGTCATTAATTACCTCATACTTTTCTTAAAATTAGTATATCATACTTGTTAATTAAATTAATATTCTTTTTTAAGTACCGATTATATTTAGAATTGGTAAATCTATTAATTAAGGTATTTTTTATTTTAAATAAGAAGATTGATTAAAATTTTTAATGCCAAGATTATTTT
>CAKORQ010000251.1 GCA_934101445.1 uncultured Bacilli bacterium
CTAATTCAGGAATCTTTGGTAAATACAATAATATTCCAAGTAATAGTAAAACTGTTCCGGTGGCTAAAATATCCGAGGTAAAACCAGGAACCGCCACAATTTATACTACTTTATATCAAGGAGAAATTAAAGAATATACTATAAATATTTTAAAAATAGATAAAAATAGTCCTATTAAAAATATATACTTTGAAATCACAGATGAAAATTTAATAAAAGATGCTGGTGGTATCGTACAAGGAATGAGTGGTTCCCCAATCGTTCAAAATGGTAAACTAATCGGTGCTGTTACTCACGTAACTATTGATAACGTTAAAACTGGATATGGTATTAGCATCATAAATATGTTAGAGCAAGGAGAAAAGGGTAGTAATTAAAGCCATTTTAGCGTATACTTAGATAGGTGATAAAATAAATGAAAAAAGTAGTAATATTTGGTGGTGGTTCCGGACTATCCCAAATTTTAAAAGGATTAAAACTATTTCCTTTAGATATAACAGCCGTTGTATCAGTAGCGGATAACGGCGCCTCAACAGGAAGATTAAGAAAAGATTTAAATATTCCGGCCGTAGGGGATATTTCTAAGGTAATGCTGGCAATGTCTAGTCTAGATAGTGATACCTTAAATATGTTAAATTATCGTTTTACTAAATCAAAAACCCTAGGTAATCATTCGATTAAAAATTTATTATTAAGTGCCTTGTTGGATATAAAAGGTAATTTTAAAGATAGTATCCCTATAATGATGAATTTGCTAAATATTAAAGGTAATATTTTACCCTTAACTGAAGATAATGCTGACTTAGTAGGAATAACTGCCAATGGTAAAAAAATAATTGGTGAAGAGCAAATAACTAAATGTGCTAGTAAAATTAAAAAAGTAGAGTACAACCAAAAGATAACCGTCAATCCAGAAGTTTTAAAGGCCGTAGATAACGCTGATTTAATTATCTTTTCCTCAGGTTCTCTTTTAACCAGTATTGCTCCTCATTTAATAAATAAAACTTTAGTAAAATCTATTAAGAAATCCAAGGCGCCAAAAATATATATCTGCAATCTATTTACCCAACCTGGTGAGACTGACAACTTTACAGTTAGTGATCATATTAAAATTTTAGAAAATTATCTTGGGTCCAGAACTATTAATGCCGTAGTTGCCAATAATAATATGCTTAATAATGAGTTAGTAAATATTTACCAAACTAAAGAGCAAAAAGACCCTGTAGAATTAGATGTAGATAATCTAAAAAAATTAAATATCGAAATTCTAGCCGATAATTTAGCCAAAATAGAAGATTCCGTTTATCGTCATGATTCATTAAAAACAGCCTATCTAATATTTTCTTACTTAATGAATAAACAGCAGTAAATTAGTCTTTTGAATTAAATTTTTATCCTAAGTTTTAGAGATGCTCTAGCCAAATTTAAAGTTTGGAAATAAAAACCGTTCTAATTTTAAAGTATAGTACTTTGACATTACTTAAATAATTTGTTATTTTATCTCCCTGAAAAAGGGAGATTTTTATGAAAAAATTTAAAAAAGTAGTAATTTTAACTATTACAATAATTAGCATTATCTTTAGCGTTAAAAAAGTTAATGCCACTAATGAAG
>CAKORQ010000252.1 GCA_934101445.1 uncultured Bacilli bacterium
CTTATGAACTATACCATTGGCCAACGTCGTAATGTGGGAATATCGGGTAATTTAGAACGTCATTATGTCTGTGGCAAAGATGTTGTGAAAAATATTTTATATGTTGCTTTCGGTGATGATAATAATTATCTGATGAGTGATTCTTGCCTTATTGATAGCATTAACTACTTGACTGATGAAAGGCCAATTAACTGTAGTGCTAAATTTAGATACCGAGGAGAGGATAACGATGTTTATCTAGAATATTTAGATAACGGCAAAATTTTAGTTAAGTATCCTAAAATGGCTAAGGCTGTTACTCCCGGTCAAGCGTGCGTCTTATATCAAAATGAAATTTGCCTTGGTTCTGGAATTATTGAAGAAGTGCATAAAAATGGCCAAAAACTTTGGTATTTATAGACCTTACTACGACATTTTAGTTGACATGTAAAGTACAAATGTTATAATTAATATGTAAAGTACGAAAGGCAGTTGTTAGCAGTGCAAAAATTAAACGAATTATTACAAGAACTAGGGATTTCCAAAGTAAGATTGGCTAAATATCTTGGCGTTTCAAGACAAATGGTTTACAATTATTTAGAACTAGATGATTTAAGTAAGTGGCCCAAAGAAAAAAAATTAATGCTTTTTCGTTTGCTAGATATTAATGATGAAAGTGAAATTAGTAAAGTTAAAGTTACCACGGATTATTTGATGAATGTGGAAAGCAAACTTACTAAAAATTCTAAAAATAAAGAAGAAGTAAACCATTCAATTGATACCAAGGGTTTAAATAACGATTCTCAGAAATTATTATTGGATATAACATCTTTAATTAAAGAAAGATTACTTGATGATAATTATCGTCATGAAAACTATTATACATTCACTTATTTATATCATACATTGCAATTAATTGATACTATGCCAGAAATCAAATATCTCTTTGGTTTTATGAGTAAGACTGGTGGCTATACTGATCCTGAAGAATATAAACTTCAAGAAGATAAACAATTTATTTTAGAAGGTATAATCCACACTGCTCTTAATCTATATAATAATGGTGGATCATCTAGAAGCAAACTTCAAGAAGCCCATCGTCGTTGGGTTGCTGAAATTGAGGCTAAAAAAGAAGAAAAAATATCGCGTACTCAAGAATTAAGTACGGTAAAAATTCAAGCCTTAAAAGAATTAAACTATACTAAAATGGATAATTCAAACGCCAACGAAGTAATTGAAAAAATATTAGAAATTTTAGCAAAAAAATCTTGATTTTTTTAAACATTAGTCCCCTACTTTTATTAATGCTAATAGAGAAGGGGATTTTATTTTTTTATTATCCTAAAATTCTATTACCTATCTATATAGTATCAATCATCTTTAATAAAGACTGAATTTAACTCTTAAATACCGGTAAAATTTATGCATCAAGATGAATAATCTATCATCTATTCAAATCTCAATGCACGAAAATTCACTTGTTTTTTTCAATTGATCTTAACATTATTTAATACTAATAATAAGATTTCCATATTTATAATTATATAATGTTAAATATTAATTTAATAAACACTTGAGTTATTACATATCATTAATAATCTTAATCTGTAACAATGCATTATATCTAGAC
>CAKORQ010000253.1 GCA_934101445.1 uncultured Bacilli bacterium
CAAAATAATATAAGATTAGAAGAAGAGTTTTATCCTTATGTATTTAACAATTATCATGCAATAATAAAGAAATTAGAATTAGAATAAAGTATCCTTGATGGTACTTTTTCTTTTCTCTAAAATAAAGATTATGTTATAATTATCTAGGAGATTTTATGGATACAGAAAGAATAGGAAAATTAATTAAACAAATAAGAAAAGATAATCATTTAACGCAAAAAGATTTAGCTTTAAAATATAACATAACTTATCAGGCTGTTTCTAAGTGGGAAAATGGTAAAAACATCCCTGATATAAGCCTCCTTAAACAAATATGCGATGATTTTAATATTGATATCAATTCTTTTTTAACCGGCGATTATGTTTTAAATACCAACATAAGTAGTAAAAATACGCAAATTAAAAATAATATTAATAAAAAAAAGTTTTTAATTTTAGGAATATTTATTTTTTTAATAGGCATAACATTAGTTTTTTTAGTTATTAAAAATAAAGTTAATGATTTTGAATTTAAAACTATAAGTAGCGACTGTAATAATTTTACCATAACCGGTTCGGTTGCTTATAATGATATAAAAAGTGCTATTTATATAGCCAATATTAATTATTGTGGGGGAGCAGATAATAATTTGTATAAAAGTATCGAATGCCTTCTTTATGAAAAAAATGGCACTTTAGAAAATAAGATATCCCAAGTAGTTATAAAAGAGGAAAATCCTAAAAAATTGGAGGATTTATTAAAAGATGTAACCTTTAATATTGATAATTATATTCATAAATGTAAAGAATTTCAGAATCACGAATTATATGTTTTAATTAATGCCACTGATAGTAAAGATCAAAAGGTTACTTATAGTGTTCCCTTAACCATGAATAATGTATGTAGCAATCAATAAATTGCTTGTCATTTTCTTTACTTAAATTTAACAAAAAAATGTCAAATTATCGAATATTTTGTTATTTTTTACAAAATTTATTGTCAAGTAATATTTAAATATGCTACTATTATAATAGGTGATAGATAGTATGAATATGGTAATGGTAATTGCAAGAAATTTATTAGAATATTTTAATTCCTTGAATACTTATGATATTATTTTTATTGGTGCAAATATTTTACTGATGATGTTACTAGTAACTTTTGTTTACGTTTTAAAATTTAAAGATAAAAGGGAAGAAGTAACCAATACTATCGTTGTTGATGACATTGATAATAGCGATATTTCCTTAGCCGCTTTAACAACAAAGCTTCAAGAAAATACAACTGTTGTTAGAACTGATTTAACAAAATTTGAAAATGAAGAAGAAACTAAGGCTATCATTAGTTATGATGAGCTTGTTAATACTCAAAGTATTCCGGTTTTAAAATATAAAAACGAAGAAGAAATTAACGGATTATTAGTAAAAGCAATTGATGTTAATAATTTAATTGAAACAATGGATCCCAAGCCAATAAGCCATCCTGCTGTTTACAACGCTACTAAAGAAAAGAAATACGCTGCTATTAGTAAAGTAAAGGAAGAAGAATTACTTTTAAGTTTAAAAAAATTAAATAGTATGTTAGAAAAATAAATATAGGCTAAAACAAAGTCATTTCCCTAAAAATGGG
>CAKORQ010000254.1 GCA_934101445.1 uncultured Bacilli bacterium
CTTTTATCAGTAATCATTTCATATAAAACATCAATATCCCTTTCTAGCCATCTTCTTAAAATTAATCTTTCGGTTTCTAATCTTGGACTCAACATAACAATCACTCCTTACATTAGGATAACATTAATCTTCCCTCGTTACAATACTAACTGTAATTATCATCAATAAAATCACTATAATCAAATTATACTCATAAAATATATGTTCAAATATATTTAATTGTTGTTGGCAATTTCTATTAATCAAACAATAGCCAGCCTTTTTCGATACCAAACAATAAATACAAGTAAAAATAAAATCTTCAACAATTATTAAAAAAGAAATTTTATTAACCTTTGGCATTACAAATCTCCCTCTTTTGCGATATGCTTTAGCGCAAAATACTAAAAAAGTATACTAAAATTTCAATGTACCTTTTCTTATCTATTTATTGTTTAAATTGTTTTTATAATATTCATCTAAAACATGGCTAATAATATCCATTCTTCCTCTTCTGGAAGCCACTTGAACAACATCAAATCCGGGTCTACGATTTCCTTCTATCACAACTGGTCCTTTATCAGTAACTGCAATATCCCAACCAACTACTAAAATTTTATCACTTTCTAAAGCGGCTTGTTTTACCAGTTCCTTTACTTCTTTAAAATAAGGAACTTCAAAGCCCACAAACTTTACCTGAGAAACTGGGTGTTTATCATACTCATTTAAATCTTTATCTACGGCCGAATATTTAAGTTTACCCGTTTCTAATTCTATTTCTGTTGCCATACCACCAGCATGAAAATTATCAACAGGATTAATTCCGTTACCAATTCTTAAACCAACCCATAATATTTCGGGATTACCCCCATTATTAAAAGTCATTATTCTAATTGTATTACATGAAGCCTTACACAATCTATCTAATTCTTTATGTTGTTTTACCACTTCTTCTAAGAAAATACGATTATTTTTACAAGCTTCATAATAATCTTCAACATTCTTAATATCTTTGCTATAAACCTTTTTTACTTCGGTTCCACCTAACCCATCATATGGTTTACTCATAAAAAATTCATGATTTTTAATAAATTTCTTTACCTCTTCTAAACTATCTTTTTCAGGTACTACAAAATCTCTTTTAGTATATTTTTTAAAATCAGCTAAAAAATCCGGTTTAATAGTATATCTCTTTTTATAAGCACTGGGACTTACTATCTCATAAAACTTATCTTGAATTTTTATACCAGCATAAGTTTTTCTTTCTTTTTTACTTTTCTTATAAAATTCATAATTTAAATAATCAGTTAAACCTATTCCATACTTAATAATACTATAATAAGTATCAAATAACATTAATGGATAACTTTTATTTTCCTTCTTTGCAATATTTTTTAATTTTTGTTTAAAGCCTTTATAATTAGCACTAAAAACATATGAATAAAATGCCATAATTTACCCTATAAACTTCCTAATACTATATTTTTATATAATACCATTTAATTTTAGCACAATTTTTTTATTTGAGCATTATTTAAAAAAAATACACTAACTAAAGTGTACTTTAAAATTTTACTTATTTTCTTTCTTATCTTCTTTAAAAGTTTCTTTTAATACAGTACCGGCT
>CAKORQ010000255.1 GCA_934101445.1 uncultured Bacilli bacterium
GATATTGGCTTAATGGTTGTACTTGAAAACGAAAGAGACCCTATAATGGAGCCCAAAAGTTTTGAAGATTATGTCTTGCTTTTAAAAAAAATGCAAAAGGCACAAGATAAGACAGGTCGTGATATAAGTGATATTAGAAGTAAAGAAGTAGTAAGAATAACCAAAATAAATGATGAGTATGCGTTTGAATATTTTGCTAATAGAGAAGAAGTAAGAAAAAAATATGGTGAAGATGTAGAAACAATTGGAATAGGCCTAATTATTTATTGGTTTAAAAGAGGAAAAAGCAGAGGCGGAAAAGATTTAACTGCTGAACAAATAAAGAAATTAAGAGATATTGGCTTGAAGGTTGTATCAGAAAACGAAAGAGACCCCATAATGAAGCCAAAAAGTTTTGAAGATTATGTCTTGCTTTTAAAAGAAATGCAAAATACCAAAGATAAGACAGGCCGTGATATAAATGATATTAGAAGTAGAGAAGTAGTAAGAATAACCAAAATAAATGATGATTATGAATTTGAATATTTTGCTAATAGAGAAGAGGCCGAAAAAAAATGTGGTAAAAATGTAGAAACAATTGGAATAGGCCAAATTATTAATCACTTTAAAAGAGGAAAACTTAGCAGTAGTGGAAAAGATTTAACTGCAGAACAGATAGAAGGGTTAAGAGATATTGGCTTAATGGTTGTACTTGAAAACGAAAGAGACCCTATAATGGAGCCCAAAAGTTTTGAAGATTATGTCTTACTTTTAAAAGAGATACAAAACGCCAAAGATAAGACAGGCCGTGATATAAATAGTATTAAACAAGTAGAAGTGGTAAGAATAACCAAAAAAAATGATGAGTATGAGTTTGAGTATTTTGCTAATAGAGAAGAAGCGAAAAAAAAATATGGCGAAGATGTAGAAATAATTGGAATAGGTACTGTTATTTGTTCATTTAAAAGAGGAAAAAGCAGTAGTGGTCATCAAGATTTAACAGTCGAACAGATAAAACAGTTAAAAGATATTGGCTTTAAATTTAATAAAGCAATAGAAGATAAAATATATAAACAAGAAATATGCATGCAACATAATATTGATTTAAAAATAAATGATAAAATAATTGAAAGAATATCAAAAATAGAATTAATAAGTAAGATTAACTTTTTAGAAGCAAATGGCTTAAAACTAGTAGATAATACTGGTAAACTAATAGATATATTTAGTATGAGTAGTATTGATATCCAAGATAACTATGGTATATCTTTAGAAACTATAATAGATACTTATGGTAAAGGAGAAACGAGGAAATGATATTTGATAAATACTTAAATGATACTTATTTAGATATCTTATATAGTAATTATAATTTAGATTATTTAAAATCAATAGATTCTAATAACTTTGTAGAAATATATAACTTACTTAAAAGTAAAGGCTTCTACTTTATAGAAGATATTATAATTAATTATATGGATATGTTTGAACTAGATAGTTATTACTTAAATAAAGTTTTAACTTACTTAGAAGATAAAATGGGTAAAGATTATATTAAAAGAATTGGTCTTAATATGACTATTTTAGATAAAATAATCGATACGACAATAAATCTAGAAATGAA
>CAKORQ010000256.1 GCA_934101445.1 uncultured Bacilli bacterium
AGCTGTCGAGAGTTAAAAAGGCTTGCACATAACTCCACATAAATAGATAAGTACCATTTTTAGTGAATTTAATATTAAGGATAGACTTAAACAAGTTAATTATTTTCTTTTAATTAAAGAATATAAACCTAATAAAAATAAAATAAACCAGATATTAAAAATAATATATTTTAAATATTCTAAAAAAGTATAACCTATTACTAACATATTAAGGTTTAAAAAAGCAAATACTAAGTAATTACTTATAAAAAGAGTACTAATTAATTTAATAAATATTATATTCATAATAAAATATATTTCTATTTTGAAAAAAATATTATATAATTAACTAGGTGATTTTGATGGAATTAATTAAGTATGTGATCTTAGGTATTATCCAAGGTTTAACAGAGCCTCTGCCTATTTCTAGTAGTGGTCATTTATTAATATTTAGAGAATTATTTAATACTAATATGTTTAATGATTTAAACTTTGAAGTTATGGTTAATTTTGGTTCATTTATTGCAATTTTAATTATCTTCTGGAAAGATATTGTTAGACTAGTAACTAGCTTTTTTAAATATTTATTTGCTGATAAAAAAGAAAAAAAGAAATACTATGAAGATTTTAAATATTGTATGCTAATTGTCGTAGGATCTATTCCTGTTGGTATCATTGGTTTAATATTTAAAGATAAGATTGAGGCATTTGCTAGTGTTAAAGAAGTAGGTTTTGCTCTTCTAATTACGGCTTTAGCATTATTCATCGTAAAAAATAGTAAGGGTAAGAAAAAAGATAATGAAATAACTTATAAAGATGCTATTATCATTGGTTTATTTCAAATGTGTGCCCTACTTCCGGGGTTATCTCGTAGTGGTATGGTTCTTGTTGGTTGCTTACTTTGTGGTTTAAATAGAGAATCTTCTTTAAAATATACCTTCATGTTATATTTTCCAGTTTCTGTTGCCTCTTTTGGTTTAAGTAGTATTGATGTTTTAAAGAGCGGAATTGCTAGTAATTTATTATTAAGTTACTTCTTAGGTATGGTTGCCGCAGGGATTGTAACTTACTTTACTTATCAATGGTTATCTAAAATTGTACAAAATGGCAAGTTATGGAAATTTTCTATTTACTGTGTAGTTGTAGCCTTATTTATCTTTATTTACTTTAGATAGTATCTATAATCACTAAAAGACTTATCAAATTTGATAAGTTTTTTTTAGTAAGTATAACTAGCAAAAAATTTATTATAATTATAATATAGTAGTTTACATATTATTTTTTAAAATTAACTCCCCAACATTAAGAAAACGGGAAGTTAAAAATTTATTTTATCCCGAAAAACAAATTGTTGCAAAAAAAATAAAGTATGCTATACTACTATTAGAAAGAACGAGAGTTCTTAAATAAAAAAAGAGATACATTTGATTTCGCATGTTAGATGTTTCTCAGTCCAAACAGAATATTTTTTCTTGGAAACATCTATTCACAAAAGGTTGAGTAGATGTTTTTCTTTATCTTTAAAAGATAATAAGTTATTTTCTTTTTATAGAATTTATAACTTCGTCTAAAATGACTAAAATAAGAGCGAATATTACTAGAT
>CAKORQ010000257.1 GCA_934101445.1 uncultured Bacilli bacterium
AAAATATATTCATTACACCACTCTTTTCTTTTTCTTATCAATCAAGAAGTATTATAGCATACGATTAAACTTTTTAAAAATAAAAATGGAAGAAAAATCTTCCAATTTTGAATTCTTTAAATATTTAGTTAATTTTTTCATAACTTACAGCTAAATCTTCATTTACTGCTACTTGATATTTTAAATGTCTTTCTTCGTTGGTGTCTTCATTTAATAAAGTAAAATCAATAATCGTTTGGCCTTCTTTATTTGGAATAATAAAATAGTTAAATTCGGCAGTAGTATTAGCAATTACCACGTTATAGCCTTGCAATTTTATATTGGTATTATCCAGTTTAAAAGTTAATTCCTCATCTTTTAAGGCATCAACTTTTAGACTTGAATACTTATTTTCTTTAATAATATAATCATTATCTAAATAATCTTTATTTTTTAAAAAACTTTTATCTATCGAACCGGCAATAATATCAGTAATTTTATATTTTTTTGTAACATCAAAACCTAAAAAATCCTCAGTATATTCAATATATAAATCATCATTATTACTACAAGCATAAAAATATCTATAATATTCATCTTCCGTAGCATAAGTTTTACTACTTATACAATCGGTTTCTTTAGAAATTTTTATGCCATATCCTGGTACTTTAAACCAATAATCATAAATTAAAATATAGAAAAGTCCTAAAAAGAATAAGCCAGTAAGACTTAAGATAATATAATCTTTTTTAGTGATTTTTTCTTTTTGAAAATAGAAAATATTATCCATTATTTTACTAATACTGCCCTTATTAAATAAAGGATAGAAAATAATCGGTCCTAAAGTATTTAAAAGAACATCATCAATATCAAAAGCACCGACACTAAAGATAAATTGAAATATTTCTAATACTAAAGAAGTTAGAAAACAAGCCAAAGTTGTTTTGAAAAAATTATTATTTTTAATATTTCGTGGATAAAGATATCCCAAAGGTACTAAAAGGAAGATATTACCTAAAAGCAAGTTCAAGTTAATATATTCTTTATCAATAAAAATCATTTTTAAATCAGTAATAATACCAGTTAAAGGAATAAGATTTACGTTATTAAAATGCCAATTTTTAATATTAAAGGATAAATGATGCCCCCTAAAAACACTGGTTGCTAAGAAAACTAAGGCTATAAATAAAAGAAGGTAGATTCTTAGCATTTTAGAAGAACTATTTTTATTTTTCGTTTCTTTATAAGTATAATAACTAGTTAAATAAGTCATAATACCAATACCTAAAACATTAAATAGTAAAAAATAGATATTTCCCTCTAGAATAAAAGTAACAGCCAGAATATAAACAGTCATAGCCCATAACCAATATTTAGTAATTTTATTAAACAATAAACTCTTTTTCATAAAACTCCTTAAACATTATGATTGATTAGATACATTTCTAAGGCCAAGTATTTATCAATCTTTCCTGTTTTAATATCTAAATCAATATTTGCTAAATTAACTAATTCTTTTTCTAGGGCTTTTTTACTATAATTAGAACCATTTTTTAAATATTTATCTTGTTGCCATTTTTGTAAATTAAGAGTTGTTAGAAT
>CAKORQ010000258.1 GCA_934101445.1 uncultured Bacilli bacterium
GCTAAAGGACGAGTTGAACGTTTATGGGAAACATTCCAAGATAGATTGATAACAGAATTTAAATTAGCAAAGGTAAATACAATTGAACAAGCAAATATTTTTTTGAAAAGTTATTTAAAAAAATATAATAAAAGATTTTCAGTAGAACCCAAAAGTGATAAAAGTTATTTTGTACAAGTTCCATATTTAAATTTAGATTTATTATTATCAATTAAGTTAACACGTTGTATTGATGCTTCAGGAAGCTTCACAATCAAAAATAAGAAGTTTCAAATACTTGATAATAAAATAATGCCAAAAACAAAAGTAAATATTTATATGAGTCAAAAAATTGGTATTATTGCCGAACACAATAATACCAACTATAAAGTAATTTGCTCTGATAATTTACCAAATACTTACAAAAACAAAACAGCTGATAAATTTTTTAAAGAGCATTCACAAGAACTTTTTACTTTTGCATTATCATTATTAACTTATGATGCTAAAGAAAAAGAACCTGTTCTTACATCATCTTAATCTTAACATAAAAGTGAACTGTATTCAAGCAGTTCACTATGACATAATTAAAAAATAATTTTAACATTTTTTTATGACATTTTTAAAAGTTATTGACATATATTTCTTGTTAAAATGTAATTAATATTTGATTTTTATATTTATTATTGCCTATTTGCTGTTCGTCTTTATGTTAATTGGTTGATATGTCAAAAATAGACAAATCGTGTGAAGTACCTGCTAAAAGTTATTCAATTTTTTCATATCCATTTACTATATTTTTAGTATTTGTATCTTCCACATTTGCATATTGAACTATTGTTGCTCTAATATTTTTTACCTTTTTAGCAATATTTTTTATTTCCTTTTCTATCTTTTTATTTTCATTTTTTAGTTCATCAACTTTAGAAACATAAACCATCATTCTAGAATATTGTTTAAAATCAATTTCCGTTGATTCCTTATACATTTTATTTTTTCCCATTTTAGAATAATCATAATCAATATTCAATGTTGTAATTTTATATCTTTCTAATATCTCTGGAACAATTACTCCTAGACATAAAATCCATTGCTTATCAGGAAATATTTTCATATTACTAATATTATTATTTAATAATCTTTGTTGTTCACTTTCCGGCAATTGTTTTATAAATTTTTCATCTAATTTCAATTTTTTTATTTCTAATGGTACATTTCCAACATTTCTTAAAATAATACACGTCAAATTATCTCTAGCCAGTTCAAATGTTATTTGTAAATATGGTCTTTTATTCTCCAGCTTATCCTTTAGTAATAAAATTATAGTTTCCCATACAGCCACTAATGAAAACAATGCTATTATCTCATTCCACGAAAATCTGCTTAGATTATTTACACTTTCTACTAATTCTTTCCTTAAATCTTCCATACATATTTCTTCGTATAATCAATTATATAGATATATTAATCTATAATTGATTAATCTTTTTTTTAATTTTTGATAATATATAGTATTTTCTGTTTTTTTCGACAGAATCCACTTCTAAATCATCATATTTTCCTATATACACTTAATATTCACGTCTTAATAATTCAAGAC
>CAKORQ010000259.1 GCA_934101445.1 uncultured Bacilli bacterium
TTTTAGATTATATTGTTTTAGATGGGATAATTGTTAGTGATATTTATATTATGAGGCTCCACCAGAAATTGGGCTTAAAAACCGAGCTTCATGTTTCTACTCAAGCCTCAACCAGTAACTATGAGGCTGCCTCGTTTTATAAAAATATGGGGGCTAAGAGAGTAGTATTAGCCCGTGAAACTTCAAAGGAAGATATTAGAAGAATAAAAGAAGAAACTAATTTAGATTTAGAATGTTTTATTCATGGGGCGATGTGTACTTCGGTAAGCGGACGTTGTGTTATGAGTAATTATGCCACTAATAGGGATTCTAATAGGGGTGGTTGTAGTCAAGTTTGTCGTTATGTTTTTAAGGCTTTAAATAATGAGCCTGATTTTACCATGATGCCTAAAGATTTAAATATGGTACCCTTCATAAAAGATATGATAGAAGTGGGAGTAAATTCTTTTAAAGTAGAAGGTAGAATGCGTAGTATCTATTATATTGCTACCGTTATATCTACTTATCGGAGTTTAATTGATAAAATTAAGGATAATACCTTGACGGCAAAATATACTACTTATGCTCTAAATGTTTTAAATAGATGCGCTAATCGCGATTCTGTACCGCAGTTTTTTGATAAATTACCGGGGGTTAACGAGCAATATTTTTTAGATAGAAATGAAATTAGTAATCAAGATTTTTTAGGAATTGTAATAGAATATGATGAGACTACAAAAAATGTAGTTTTAGAACAAAGAAATTATTTTAAACCGGGGGATGTTGTTGAGATATTTGGCCCTAATATTGAGACTATAACTCTAACAATTCCTAAGATTTATGATATGGATGGTAATGAGCTTGAGGTTGCTCGCCATCCTAAAGAACTGATTAAATTTAAGTGTGAAATACCACTAAGTAAGATGGATATGATGCGAATAAAAGTGTTTGACATTTAATATAATTTGTAGTATCCTTAGATAGATAATTTTTTAGAGGAGAGAATAAAAATGACAAAAGAACAAACAATTCTAATAACACCACAAGGATATTTGGCGTTAGAAACTGAATTGAATGACTTAAAATTAAAGAAAAGACCAGAGGTAATTGCTGCTCTTCAAGAAGCAAGAAGTTTAGGCGATTTATCCGAGAATGCTGAATATGATGCTGCTCGTAATGAACAAGCCCAAGTAGAAGCAAGAATAAAAGAATTAGAATTTAAATTAGAACATTGCCAAGTAATGGACGGGGCATCTAAAGAAACTGTTAGTGTTGGCTCTAATGTCACTTTAAATTATATAGATGATGATGAGGAAGAAGAATACTCTATTGTTGGTTCGATGGAAGCCGATCCGTTTGCTAATAAAATTTCTAATGAGTCACCAATTGGGAAGGCTATATTAGGACATCGTGTCGGTGAGGTTGTTAATGTTGTAACGCCAACTGGTTCTTATGATGTTAAAATTGTTAAAATTGCTTAATTTTACTCGCTTTATTGCTAGTTTTAAGTTATAATATTAAAGGTTAGAAAAGGAAGAATTTTATGAATAATGTAAAAAAAGTTGTAAAAGAATATAAAGGTGAAATTTGGACTAAGGC
>CAKORQ010000260.1 GCA_934101445.1 uncultured Bacilli bacterium
TAGTTATGGTGTAGAAACTATAGTTGTTAAAGACACAAGAGAATATTTAATTAATTATTTAAATCAAAATTATGGCGATAAAATAAATAAACTTAAAATAATTGGAATAACAGGAACAAATGGAAAAACAACGTCTGCTTATTTATTCCATGAAATATTAAATAAAATAGGTAAGAAATGCGGTTATATTGGAACTATTGGTTTTTATATTAATGAAAAAGTAAGAAGTTTAAATAATACAACACCTGATATATATGATCTATATGAATTATTACTTGAGTGTTATGATAAAAATTGTGAATATGTAATTATGGAAGTAAGTAGTCAAGGTCTTGCAAATAAAAGAGTAGAAAGTTTAAAATTTGATTATGCAGTATTTACAAACCTTACACAAGATCATTTAGATTTTCATAAGACGATGGAAAATTATGCACTTGCTAAACAAGAATTATTTAAAAATTTAAAAAGTGATGGAAAAGCAATAGTTAATTATGATGATAATTATAAAGAATATTATTTATTAAAAGATAATAATAACTTTACTTATGGTTTTAATGGTGGTGACTTTAAAATAACATCTTATGAAGTAATAAATCATAATACAGTATTTGATGTTACTTATTTAAATAATACTTATAGTTTTAAAACTAATTTAATAGGAAAATATAATATTTATAATTTAATGTCTTCAATTGTTATTATGGCTTTAGAAAATATTCCATTTGATTTAATAATAAAAAGTGTTTGTGATTTAAACCTTCCAAAAGGAAGAACAGAAACACTAAAATATAATAGTAATTTAATAATTGTAGATTATGCACATACACCAGATGCAATGATTAAAGTTTTTGAAGTTGCTCATGAAGTAACAAAGGGGAATGTTTATGTAGTATTTGGTTGTACTGGCGATAGAGATAAAGATAAAAGAATAAAAATGTCAAGAATTGCATGTGAAAATGCTAAACATGTAATAATGACTCATGATGATCCACACTTTGAAAATCAAGAAGAAATATATTTAAATATGACAAAGGGATTAAAATATGATAATTATGAAATAGTTAGAGATAGAAAAGATGCAATTACAAAAGGAATAGATATGTTAAAAGAAAATGATACATTACTAATTTTAGGTAAAGGTCATGAAGAATTTATATCTATAAAAGGTAATAAAATACCTTTTAATGATACGAAGATTGCAAATGAATATATAAATGAAATAAAAGAAAGTGTCAATTAATGACACTTTTTTAGTATACTGTAGTTTTATTTTTATTATTTTCTTTACTGGTATATAATGCTTTATCAGCATTACCAATATATTTTTTTCTTAAAGATTTAACATCTTCGTTAACTATATCTTCAGTAATATTATATATTCCAAAACTCATAGAAATTTTATCAATTATTATATCTTCAAAATTTACCTTAATATTTGAAATTAATTCTCTTACTTTTTCAATTCTTTCAAAACTATTATTTATGTTTGGTATAAGAATTATAAATTCTTCACCGCCATACCTACCAACTAAGGAATCAGGTAATTCGCATCTTAAAATACTACCGATTTTATTT
>CAKORQ010000261.1 GCA_934101445.1 uncultured Bacilli bacterium
ATATTACCAAAAAGATTAAAATAATAAGCAATGGCACTTTTATGTTCTTTATCTTATATGATAAAGAAAAATACAGCAGCTTTATCTTTTAAGAAAGGGAAAGTCTCATTATAGTTAGCTGCTAAAGAGTAAAAATCAATACCATCCTCAAAAGCCATTTTTAAACCCCAAGGAGCAGACTCATCCAAGAAGAGTTCAGGATGCTGTTGTACTAAGAAGGAAGGAGCATTGATTTTGTTAAAAGAAATACCTTCATAAGTTGCTTTTTTAACAGTTAATTCTTCTAATTGTTTACATAATTCGGAATAAGAAATATCATTAGAAAATTTAATTCTATTAATAGAATTATCTAAGAATTTACCAAAGGTACTACATAATTTTAGAAAGTCTTCTTGGCCTAACTGTTTTAGATAAATTTGAGCTTCGTTCATACCATTACCAAAACAATAAGTACTATTGTTTCTAATAGCAACATTGATATTTTTATGTTGTAAGGCTAAAGCTAGCGGTTTACAAGTAAATATATCATCAAAAGTTAATTTACCTCTGTAAAATTTATCGATAATTTCATTTTGGACTATGCCACTTGGTGTCATTATTTCATCTTCGGATAGAATAAGTTCTGGATATTCTTTAGCAAATAAAGGATCACTTTTTAAATTTTTCCAATAAAACTGGCTGTATTTTAAAATATTACTATAAGTAATGCTTCTTATTTTTTTATCAATTTGTTCCTTAGTCATATCTTCATCTAACTTTATTTGGTCAAGGGAATCAACTAGGTAATTGTTATAAGCATATTTTTTAAAAATATCTAATAATGCTAAATTACCAAAATGACTGGTATAAAAAGGAATAAATACTTCTTTAAATTTTTTATTATCGCTACTTATAACATATCTTAAATCTTCGTGTTCTAAATCTTTAAAACACTTAGGATAAAGCCTTATATAATCAGGTGTTAATCTATTATCATAGAAGGCTTTTTGTAAGGTTCCATTGCTATTTAAATCAATAAAGATATGGCGAAAATCTTGGTAAAAAGCTTTGGAATAGGTAGGAATAAAGGCATAGGAATCATAATCTTTAAAGTAATTTTTTTCTCGCATTTGTTCTAAATGCTCTGCCATAAAGGCACGAAATTCTTGATAAGTAGCAAATTCTTTAAAGTCAATATTACTTCTTTTTAAATATAAGATAAAGGCATTTATTGGGCTTCTATAGTCCACATAATCAAAAAAATGTGTTTCGTCATTAAATTTGATTGCATTATCGATATTGTTAGTTTCTACTATTTTGCGTTGTAAGGGATCATATAAGCAAATTTGGGGATTATATTCTTTCAAATCGCTCATATCGTAATATTTAGGAACAATACTTGTAAACATTTCATTTGCCCAATCGGGTACCTCTTTTTCTTTAATGCATTCTAAGTAATTAGTAACGGCATCTCTTAAACCAGTTTTTACATCATAGTTTTTATTAAAACTTAAAGAAACATTAGCATCATTTAGGTGTTTAATTAATTTGGGATATAATGGATAAACTTGTTGGAAAGCCATATTACCATAAGC
>CAKORQ010000262.1 GCA_934101445.1 uncultured Bacilli bacterium
CTACATAGTTATAATTATTATAGTAGTTGATTTCTTGATAAGCTTTCTTAAATCTTTCAATAATCTTTTCAGTATCTTCGGTATTACGATTCTTTAATCTTCTTACTAATTCTCGCATAGAAGGCGGCATAATAAAGATAAAAATAGCATTAGGAAATTCTTCCTTTATTTTTAAAGCACCTTGAATCTCAATTTCTAAAATAACATCTTTACCTTGACTTAAAAAATTTTGAATCTTTGATTTCGGTGTCCCATAATAATTATCATTATAAGTAGCATATTCCAAAAAATCATTATTTTTAATATGTTCCTCAAATTCTTCCTTACTAACAAAAAAATAATCAATCCCATCAACCTCGGAACCACGGGGTTTTCTTGAAGTCATGGAAATAGATAACCAAAAATTATGGTAATAATTTTTTAGTTCGTTAATTATACTATCCTTACCAGCCCCTGAAGGTCCACTTAAGACAATTAAATTACCTTGTTCTTGTTCCTTTATCATTTTATTCATAACACAATCCTCCTAAAATTTTTTATAGTATACCATGCAATTATCTTATTGTAAACCAAAAATCGTTTGTAAAATTAATCTTAATTTAATGCTTAATTTAGATAGTATTTTTTTTAGAAGTCGGGTATAATAGTTTTAGAAGGAGAATTTTATTTATGGAAAAAGATAAATTAACTGAGGTAACTGAGGTTAAAATTAATAAGGAATTAAAAGAGGCTTGTGATGATTTATTTCATCATTTAGGTTTAGATACTGAAACGGCTATTAATATTTTCTTAGCAGCATCTCTACGTGATATGGGTATTCCTTTTCATGTTGGTTTTGATGATGATTTTGCTGACTTTGATGATTGCTGTGGACATTGTGGTTGTGGTTGCGATGACTGCGATTGTGATGATTGTGATTCTGATGATTGTTGCTGCGATGATAAGTGCAGTTGTAAGCATGAAGAAAAATAATTTTTCTAAAAATTATTTGCATTTTAAAGCTTAATAGAGTATAGAGTATTAAGTGTTAAATCTATTATATGTTTAATTTAAAGTCTTTAGGTTATTTACTTAAAGGTTTTTTCTTTTACTCTTTAGGTTTACACTTAAATTACTGATTCAACTAAAAAAATGTTACAAATTAAAAGATATATTATATAATAAACTTGAAAAGGCATAATCCTTTTTAAAAATGAACTTATATATAATAGAGAAGGAGATATTATGATTAAAATAAAAACAGATTCAAGAAAAGTAGTAGCAGGTGATACCTTTGTAGCTATTAAAGGTCTTACGGTCGATGGTCATGATTTTATTGAAAAAGCTATCGAAAATGGAGCGGTAAAAATAGTTTGTGAACATGGAAGTTATAGTGTTGAAACTTTAGTTGTCCCTAATACCAAAGAGTGGTTACAACAATATTTACTTGATAACTATAAAGAGGAAGTTAATAAAATTAAATTAATTGGCATGACGGGTACTAATGGTAAGACTACAACTTGTTTTCTTACTTATCAAATGCTTTTAAGCTTAGGTAAAAAAGCGGCTTATATGGGTACTATTGGCC
>CAKORQ010000263.1 GCA_934101445.1 uncultured Bacilli bacterium
ACTCAGAGGCTGCTATGAAAATCTATTTTTATAAAGGTGAGTTATAAAAGCATAGCGAAAAAAATAATTGTTAAAAATTTATAAATTGTAAAATAAAAAGTCATAAATATTTTAATAGGTATAAATAAGTAACTGGGGCCATTTTTGATAAGAGAATTATAAATAAACCATACTAAAATATTTATATTTTTTTAAGGCCCCAGTTACTTAATTAGTTTCTACTACAAACGGATCATTTGCAGTACCAATACCAGAAGTTATCAGAGTATCAGATTTCAGATTGATAACTGGGCGGGCACCAAGACCGTCAGCCACATACCAGCGGTTAGTCAGAGAGCCATCGCTATTCTGAAGCCACTCATTAGCAATGCCCCATGCCTCATCAAAGTAAGAAGGGGACATGGTCCAGTAATGTTGAGTTGAATAAACCCATGCCAATTTATTTACATGATCATAATCCATACCAGCAAATACTAATTCGTCATATGTAACTAAACCGACTGGATATGTTAAAGCTTTATTACCTATACTTGAATCGGTTGTTGTGTATAAATCTCTCTCTTTGTTTGGACACGTAAATTGAGGACTTTTAGTTTGATATCTTTTCAAAGTTCCAAAAGAACTATACACATTAGTGCTTACTCCATCTCCACTTGCCAATGTTCTATCACCACAGAAGCCAACCGCATTCGATACATAACTACTATATCCTTTATCTACAATATTAGTTTTATACCAATTATCTACAGTCGTTTTAATCGTTGATGATGTTGTGTTTGTATGGACTTCATCAAATGTTGTGCCATCTGGATTTCCATACATATATCCGACATAAGCAGGATCATTATAATTACTATTAAATTGGTAAGTTCTATTATTAATTGATTGTTTTGTGCTAGTTGCATTTTTTTCTGTACCATTATACATCAATCTTATTGAACCATCACCACTAATACGAACTATTTGCCAATAGAAATCAGCAAAATATACATTATTATTTTTAACATTACCACGATAGTAGTAAGTTGTACCATAATCATCTGTTCCTTGATACAAGCCCTTATCAGATTTATCGGTTTCCAACTCAGTTGATAGCATTTAATTTATAAGTTACACTATCATATGAAACATTATTCCATGTTGTTTTGCCTGTTGTCTTTGTAGCACCAGTAACTTGATATACATTAAGACCACTACTTCCTGGTGAAGTATACAATTTTTGATTTACTTTGTCATATTGAATACTTTCAGCTTGAAAATAATATTTTTTATCACCGCTAAAGTCGACTTCAGTTGGATCAACATATACCGGATTTGATAACGAATATCTTCCAGTTGCACTGTTAAATGTCTTAGTTGTAAATAAAGCTATTTTAGTATCAGTTTCTGTCAAATTACTCATTTGATCATCACTCTTAATTGCCGTACTTGCGGGTTTTGTAGATGATACTGTTGTTGCATTTCCAGTTTTTTCAACCCATTTAATTATTGGAGCAGTCTGACTTAAATCAACTGCTTGTTTACTAGCAATCTTCGCTTTAGCTATTTCAGGAG
>CAKORQ010000264.1 GCA_934101445.1 uncultured Bacilli bacterium
GTATTTAACTCTATGAAAATTTTATAAATAAATTATTATAATCAAAAAATATAAAAATATACAAAAATACTCTAGAACTTAATAATATTCTAGAGATTATTTTTATTTACTTTTTAATCTTATAAATCTTTGATATTCCCCATGGAAGAAAGTTAAAAACTTATTAACTTCATCCATAGTAGTATTACATGATAAACTTATTCTAATAGTAGTCATAGCTCTTTTTTTATCTCCATATATAGCCATAACTGAAGTAGATAATTCTCCTGATGAACAAGCCGTATTAGTACTTATATATACTTCATGATCTTCCATGGCATGAACAAAACTTTCTGGCTTAATATCCATTAAACTTATATTAATTACATGATATATTGAATACTTAGTATTATTAAACTTTAAGTTAGGATAATGACTTAAATCATCTACTATCTTTTCATTTAACTTTTTAACATATAATTCTTTTTTATCTAAATCCATTAAACATAATCTAATAGCCTTTGATAAGGCAACAATTAAAGGAAGAGGAGGTGTTCCTGCTCTTAAAGGAAAATCTTTACTACTACCATGAATTAACGGAACTATATCAACTTTTTCACTTTTATAAAGGAAGCCTATTCCTTTGGGACCATATATTTTATGACCGGAAAAACTGGCTAAATCGACATCATTTAAATTAATAGCCACTTTTCCTAGCCCTTGCGTTAAATCACTGTGAAATATGGTATTAGGATTTTCTTTCTTAATTATTTGTCTTATAGTCTTTAATGGTTGTCTTACACCTACTTCACTATTAACACCTACAATACTTACTAATATGGTTTTATCCGTTATTAAACTCTTTAAATCATCTAAATCTATTAACCCATCGCTATCATTATTAACATAACTAATTCTAAAACCTAGGTTTTCTAAATAATTAGCCAGTACATATTCTGAAGGATGTTCTAATTTGGATAATATTATATGATTACCCCTATTTTTATATCTTAAGGCTACTCCCAGCAAAGCGGTATTATTAGCCTCCGTAGCCCCACTAGTATAAATAATTTCTTCCATCTTTATATTTAAACAATCAGCAATTTGTCTAGTAGCACTTTTTAAAAGGGCTCTTGATTTAACCCCTAAACTATGCATCGAATTAGGATTACCTATATAATCTCTACTAACTTTAAGTAAACTGTCCAAAACATCAGGATTTACTGGTGTCGTGGCACTATAATCTAAATAAATCACAATAATCACCTTAATCTCTTTAAGTATAACAAAAAAACTATAATTAATCTATTAATTTTTTTTATCTAGTTTTAATCTCTTCTTATTATCCTTTTCTTTATTATTCATATAACTTCTTATTTTTTCTAACCCAGCTTTTTCTAATTGGTCAACTCTTTGATGAGTAAGTCCTAACATCGCCGCAATTTCGACTTGAGTTCTAGTAATTTCTAAATCATCTAAGCCATTTCTTAACTTAATAACTTCTTTTTCTCTTTTCGTTAAACCCATACTCTCTAACAAGTTATCTATATTAGCAAGATATTCTTTATC
>CAKORQ010000265.1 GCA_934101445.1 uncultured Bacilli bacterium
TAATGTGGTATATGGTGTAAAACCTGTTATTAATTTAAAACAAGGTTCTTTGAAATTTGGTGATGGAACTATAAATAATCCATATAGGATAAGTTAAGAAAGGGCTGTTATTCTAAGGAATAATGGCACTTTTTTTGGAAAAAGTAGAATCGCAACTGGTAAATTATTAAAAATTATGGTAATGTATTAAGTGGTGATTAAAATGGTAAAATATGATGAATCAAGCATCAAGATATTAGAAGGCCTAGAGGCTGTAAGAAAAAGACCTGGTATGTATATAGGCTCAACAGATAAAAGAGGATTACATCATTTAGTATGGGAAATTGTAGATAATGCAATCGATGAAGCCATTAACGGATATGGTGATTATGTGAAAATATCTTTAAATAAAGATGGCTCTATTACGGTAAGTGACCATGGTCGTGGGGTACCAATTGGTATGCATGAGTCAGGCAAATCAACTCCCGAAGTTATATATACAGTACTACATGCTGGTGGTAAATTTAGTGAAGCTGGTTATAAAGTATCTGGTGGTTTACATGGAGTTGGGGCATCGGTTGTCAATGCTTTATCAAAAAGAATGGACGTTACAATTTATCGTGATGGGGTTATTTCCAACATTAGATTTGTTAATGGTGGAAAGGTAGAAGTACCACTTCATACAATAGGGAGTACTAATAAGACAGGAACAACTGTTACTTTTTTGCCTGATGATGAGATATTTAAATCAACACAGTTTTCTTTTACGACTATTGCGGAAAGAATGCAAGAATCAGCCTTTTTACTTAGTGGGATAACTATTGAAGTTGTTGATGAAGTTGATAATAAAGATGTTAAATATCATTATGAAAATGGGTTAGTATCTTTTATTGATTATATGAATGAAAATAAGACTCCATTACATAAAGTTATTAATTTTAAAGGTTTAAAAAATGGAATTGAAGTAGAAGTGGCAATGCAATATACTTCTTCTTATCAAGAAGAAATTTTGTCATTTGTTAATAATGTTAAAACTGGTGATGGTGGTTCCCACGAAGTTGGTTTTAAAACGGCTATTACTAAAGTATTTAATGATTATGCTAAACAAAATAATATTTTCAAAGGTAAAGATAGTGTTTTAGATGGTAGTGATGTTAGAGAAGGATTAACGGCTGTTATTAACTTAAAAGTTCCGGAGGAATTATTACAATTTGAAGGTCAAACAAAAGGTAAATTGGGAACTCCAGAAGCGAGAGTAGCTACCAATGATGTTGTTTATGAAAATTTACAATTCTTTTTAGAGGAAAATAAAGAGATTGCTTTAACAATTTTAGAAAAAGCTCAAAAAAGTAAAGTGGCTCGTGAAGCGGCTAGAAAAGCGCGTGAAGAGGCTAGAAATGGTAAGAAAAATAGTAAACAAGAAAAAAATTTATCTGGCAAACTTGCACCTGCTCAAAGTAAAAATCCCAAGATTAATGAATTATTCTTAGTCGAAGGAGATTCAGCCGGTGGTTCTGCTAAAGGTGGGCGAGATCGTAAGTTCCAAGCTATTTTACCTTTAAGAGGTA
>CAKORQ010000266.1 GCA_934101445.1 uncultured Bacilli bacterium
ATCTTACCTTCATCTGCTGGTGTACCTATTTGTAATTTACCTATTACCTTTCCTGTTTTATCAACAAAGAATGTAGTAGGATATCCCTGGGTGGTAAGATAATTGTCGTAAGATAAAAAGTATGGTATTCTCGTACTAGAAAACAATGAGGAGAAGCTGAATTATGGCAAAAGATAATTTAAATAATAGAAAATATACTAAGGAAGAAAAAGAGAAATTGATAGCTAGAATGCTACCCCCTGAAAGCATTTCACCAACAAACTTATCAATAGAAACTGGAATTAGCAAATCTACACTTGCTACTTGGAAGTCAAAAGCTACTGGTGGATGGGCAAGCAAAATAAAGAAATCAACTAGAAATATGTCATCTAAAGAAAAGTTTTTAATTGTCATGGAAACTTATACTTTATCAGAAACTGAACTTTCAAAGTATTGCAGAGAAAATGGCTTATATGTTGAACAAGTCAAAAACTGGCGTGCTAGCTGCATTGCAGCTAATAACGGTAATAAGAAAAATAGTGAAGAATTAGAAATTGAATTAATTGAGGAAAAGAAAAAAACTAAAGAATTATCAAAAGATTTAAGAATGAAAGAAAAGGCATTAGCTGAAACTACTGCATTATTGGTACTTAGAAAAAAATTAAATGCAATTTTTGGGGAAGACAAGGAAGATTAATCAGCATTGAAGATCGCATAATAATTGTAGAGCTGATTAAAGAAGCAATAAAAAATGGATCAAGAGTTGTATCTGCATGTAATATTGTTGGAATAACTGCAAGAACATATGAAAGATGGTGCAAGGATGATGAAATAAAAGAAGATGGTAGAAAAAACTGTAAAAGACCATCACCAGCAAATAAGTTGACTCCTGAAGAATATCAAAGCGTTTTAAACATATTAAATAAGCCTGAATTTGCAGATTTACCACCATCACAGATCGTACCAGCGTTAGCTGACAAAGGAATGTATATTGCATCAGAATCAACATTTTATAGAATTTTAAGAGCAGAAAATATGCAAAATCATAGAGGAAATAGTAAGCCTCCTAATAAATCCAATATACCTACAACATTTATTGCAGATGGTCCAAATCAAGTTTGGACTTGGGATATAACATGGATGAATACATATACTCGTGGAATATATTATAAACTATATACTATTTTAGATATTTATAGTAGAAAAATTGTTGGATGGGAAGTATGGAAAGAAGAAACTGGAGAATTAGCTTCTGAACTGATTGAAAGGGCTATGCTTTCGGAAAAAGTTAAGATTAAAGGTAACAAAAAGCCATTGGTACTTCATTCTGATAATGGTGCGCCAATGAAATCACATACCCTTAAATCAAAATTAGAAATGCTTGGAGTGTTATCATCATATTCAAGACCGAGAGTAAGCAATGATAATCCATATTCTGAGGCACATTTTAAAACTATGAAATACAGACCAGGATACCCACAAGAAGGTTTCAAGTCTTTAGAAGAAGCACGTGAATGGGTTGCTAAATTTGTTAATTGGTATAACAATGAACATTATCATAGTGGAC
>CAKORQ010000267.1 GCA_934101445.1 uncultured Bacilli bacterium
TCAATCTCTTTTTCTTTACCAACTAAACAATCTATCGAACAATCCAATACTTCACTTAATTTATAAATAACCGGTAAAGAAGGTATTCTTACTCCTTGTTCATAAGCCTCAATTGAGGATGAACTTACTCCAACTAAGTGTTGTAATTTTACTTGGGAGTAGCCCTTCTTTAATCGAAGTTCTTTTAAGTTAGCCATATTTATTTTAGTTTTAATTACATCAAATTCTTCTCTATTATTTCGCATAAGTTACATCTCATATTATTGTAATAGAAAATAATTATTATAACTCTTACACCTGGTAAGATTACTTAGTTAATCACTTTGCTATAATAAAAATTAGTAAGATATATATTAATAATAGGCGGTGTAAACATGAAAAAGAAGTATATAATTATGGCAGGATTTTTGGGAATCTTAACACTTTTATTAGGGATAGGTATATCATATTCATTATGGAATATCAGTGTTAGCCAGGATAAAGTAAATACGGCGATGACTAGTTGTTTTGACATAACTTATAGTAGTGAATCAAATGCGATTAATTTAGAAAAACAATATCCAATAAGTGATGAGGTTGGTAGTAAGTTAACACCATATACCTTTAAGATAACTAATAATTGTGATATAAATGCTTATTATAAGATTAATTTAGAAACTCTAAACACTAGTAATATTGATACTAGATTTATAAAGACTTCTTTAAATAATACTAATCCTAAAGTTATCAATAGGTATAATGAAACAGAAGTATCTTTAAAAAATGGTAAAGTAGCTAATACTTTAAAATCAGGCTATCTCCCAGTAGGAGGTTCCATATCTTTTGATTTAAGAGTATGGCTAGATTATGATACAACTATTAATGATATAAAAAACGATGGAACCGATAAATGGGTAGGTAAAATAGTAGTTATATCTAGTCCAGTAACAGAAGATGAAATTAATAAGGTTTGCCAAGAAAAAGGTGGGGATTTGATTGATGGTGGTGAGTGTAGAAAGTATTACGTAAAATTGAATCAATTGATAGAATCCCCTGATTTTAGCGAAGAATCTTTTAGTGGTTGGAATAAAGATAATTTAATTTTTGAAAAAAATAATTTGCATTATAATCCGACAAATAAATATGTTAGTTCCAATGCTGATTTTTACATATTTTCTAAAGAGGAAGCTAATCATATTTTTTATGAGTTTGTAGAATCAAATATGGAGTATATTCAGTTTCATTTTCAAAGTATGAATTGGATTAGTTCTACATCTGGTGCTACTGATAGCTCAATTCCGGGTGGTTCAAATTTTAGCTTCGACCCAGTACATAACGAGACTTTTTCATCCGTTTACTATTCTATGAATAATCTAAGTGATTATTTTATTGAGGCTCGTGGTTGTAATCCTGATTCTTCTAAGAGTTCGCCTTACATTGGACTTTCGTTTTATATCGGCGAAAAAGATTATTTGAAATTAAGTTATCAAAATATTAACCTTATAGATCTAACTCTAATGTTTGGTGAAGGTAATGAACCGAATAAAGAATGGTGTGATAAATAC
>CAKORQ010000268.1 GCA_934101445.1 uncultured Bacilli bacterium
CTCCTAAGGGTGATGCTCTATATTATTTAGAAAAACTATATAAGGAAGGTTATGAAATATATTTTTTAACGCGAAGAGGTAACGATGAAAAGTTAGATATTTTAGGAATTACGAAAGATGATTTAACTAAGAAAGGCTTTAAATATCATGATTGCTATATTGGTTTATCTAAAAAGGGTGAGGCTTGTAAAAATTTAGGTATTGATGTATTTATTGATGATTCAGTTATGCAAATTGAAGATGTTAATAAATATGGAATTAAGACTATTTTAATAGATAACTGGTATAATAAAGAATATAAGGGCTTGAAAGCCCAGGGGTTTCAAGAGATATATAACACGATAAGGAAGTGGAATAATGCTAGATGATAATGATATATATAATGTTAATTTAAAAGAAGATGAGTTTGATAAAAATATTAGACCCGAATGCTTAGATGATTATGTTGGTCAAGAAGAAATAAAAGAGAATTTAAAAGTTTTTATTAAGGCTTGTAAGATGCGTAATGAGGTTTTAGATCATGTGTTGTTATATGGGCCTCCGGGACTTGGAAAAACAACGCTTGCTCATATCATTGCTAATGAATTAGGGGTAAATATTAAGACGGCTTCTGGTCCTTCGATTGAAAAACCGGGCGATTTAGCGGCAGTTTTATCCAATTTGGAAGAAGGCGATGTTTTATTTATTGATGAGATTCACCGCATGCCGAGATTTATTGAAGAAATTTTATATCCGGCGATGGAAGATTTTGAGTTAGATATCGTGGTGGGACAAGATGGTAATACGCGGAATATTAAAATCGATTTGCCGCCCTTTACTTTAGTCGGAGCCACTACGAGAGCCGGTAATATTTCTAGTCCTTTACGTGATCGGTTTGGAATTGTTGCCAAATTAAATTACTATACCGATGAAGAATTAAAACAAATAATTATTAGAACCTCGAAAGTTTTAAAAATGCCTATCGATGAAATAGCGGCCTTAGAACTGGCGAAAAGAAGTCGCAAAACGCCAAGAATTGCTAATAGATTATTTAAAAGAGTTCGCGATTTTACTTTGGTTGCCGGAGATAAGACTATTAGTTTAGAAACCACGAAAAAGGCCTTAAATAGATTGAAAATCGATGAATATGGTCTCGATTCTTTAGATTTGGAATATTTAGATGCCCTAATTACTAAATTTAATGGCGGCCCTGTTGGCGCAGGGACGATTGCTACTTCAATTGGCGAAGAAGTTACTACTGTTGAAGAAGTCGTTGAGCCCTTTCTTCTGCAAGAAGGTTTTGTTAAAAGAAGTCAAAGAGGGCGTATTGCCACCGAAAAAGCCTATAACCATTTAGGCATAGTTATAAAAAAATAAATAGTGGGCTAAGTTGGAAGAAAAATAATTTACTTTAAGTAGTAGTTTTGATATAATAAAAAAGAAAATAGGAGAGTTAGTGTGATGAAAAATAGTCAAAGTATATTAAAGAAAATTGAAAATCTATTAAAACCTGAGTCAACAATCTTAGTTGATTTACATAAAAAAATAGATGACAACACTAATAC
>CAKORQ010000269.1 GCA_934101445.1 uncultured Bacilli bacterium
GTTCCCACTAGTATTAAAGCTACACCTAGAATAGTTAATACTGGTAATATTATTTTCTTTTTCATCATGTCCTCCTATTCATCTATACTTACTAGGGTTATTCTAGCGTAGCCATTTCCAGGATTTCCCATAATTATTGAGTTATTTGAATGTGATGGCATACCTATCTGTTCTTCTTTTTTATCTGTCCATCTATATCCATCACCATCTATCATTAATGTGTTAGTAAAATATAAACCAGAGTAATGAATACTTTGTCCGGTATGAATTATGTTATTTTCAGTGCTTTCTTCTTTAATAGCATCACAGCCATTATGACCAGAAATAAAGGAAGAACCACCTGCACCAGTAGAGGCTTGATAAACGTTATTTCCAGTACTTGAACCGCCTCCGCCGTAGTAGCCGCCTCCGCCTCCGCCACCATCATTAATATCACAATTGTCTCCACCATAAATAGCATATCCGCCTATTCCAAATTTTCCGTTAACGGAACCTGGTGAAGTTTGTGTAGCACCTGTTGCCTTATATTTTTCATTGCCAAAATAACCGCCATCTTCACTATATAGGCCACCACCATTTCCATAACTATTGTAGCGTTCCCTCATATTTATACCGCCGGATCCTGCTGCCACCATTAATCTTGATTTTAATGATGAAAAATCATTCCACTCACCTGATACAATTCTAATATCAGTAGCACCTCCTCCAACAAGATTAAAACCGTAAGGTCCAATGGAAGTAGTTGAATGATATTTATAACACACAAAGTTTCCATAACCACCGCCATTAAATCTAAAGCTTTTATTGTCTTTTCCGGTAACAGTTTTAAAACCATTTTCGCCAACATATACATACATTAACATTCCAAGTTTTAACTTGATAAAACCAGATGTATAACTTCCAAATGATAAAGTTGTATTATCATTTCCAGCACCAGCTCCCCACAGTTCTATTTTATAAGTTCCAGAAACCGGTGTTATAAAAGTTTGTTCTCCACCAGTATAATCAAAATCATAAACAATTTGACCATCATAGTTAATTGGTGTTGAATCTACTATTATTTTAGATTGAAATGTTTTGTTCATAGAATCAATATCTTCTACATCTTTATCCATCCAAAATCTAATACTATAATCTTTAGAGCTATTTGATGCTAATAAACCTTTATCTAATATTCTTGATTCCGTACTTCCTGTTAGAACAGTACTTGCCTCATCATAACTAGTTAACAATTTTATTTCACCATTATTAACCATTACATCAACATATTTGCTATTTAAAGTTGTTCCTTCTAACATTTCCATACTTAAAGTATAGCTTGCTGTCATATCACAAGTATTTTTTAAAGTAAAAGTATATGGAGTTAAACTTTTGCCTTCCTCATCACTTATGGGATACATATTATTTAAATTAATATTATTTTCTTCACTTGCTAGTTCTAAATTAAAGCATTTACTTCCTACTATATTATTATTTTCTTGAACTTTACTTAATAAATAATAACCATAACTTAATCCAATAGTTATAGTTAATATACAT
>CAKORQ010000270.1 GCA_934101445.1 uncultured Bacilli bacterium
ATAAATGTATGTATATTTTCAAAAGCTTCCAGACTTTCCTCCATATCATCAAATTCAAGTTGAAACTCTTCCTCTACATCAGCCAGCAAACTGATCAGCGCAAGAGAGTCATACTTTAAATCACCAAAAAACGTGGTATTTTCTTTCAATTCCACCTGTACTCCTCGTGGAGCATTTAAACGAATTAATTCAAAAATAATTTCTTTTGTATCTTTTTTCAATTCTTTCACTCCTCTATTATATTTTTTCTGGAAGATAAATCTGTTTCCCTATTTTAATAAAGTTTTTCCACATATTTCTTTCTGTTTTTAAAAGATCACGAATAATTACATTTTGTTATATCATCCGTTCTCTTGCATTTTCTTTGAAATATAACTTCGAAACTCTAGCCCTCAGCATCGACCATCTCTTTTCTGTTTCTGCACATACCTCATGCAATTCATCAAGCGCGGAAAGTTTATTATACTGTTTCAAATATTCAAACAATAATCGATTGGCTTTCATACGACAATTAATCTGCAAGATGTACATTACTGTCATATCTCGATAAAAGCCTTGTCGATACTGATCTTGTGTAAAAACCCAAAAAGAATCATGCAACAATGGTCGTATGGAACGACATATCTTTTTTGCATTTGAAACCAATTTTTTCACCGTATATAACTGATTCATTTCATGTAGTGGACGTATTTCCATCGCAAATGCATGAAATGCCAAGGTATTTGCTTCTGACATTGCAGTCGCCAATAGCTCTTCTTCCACTAGAAATTCTCGATAACATTCATTATCCGTTTCCATGACATAAAATTTATTCTGCTCTTCATCATATCCATGGATCAAAGTATAATGCTCTACATGATGTTTGTTATAACAACAATTTCCCTCAATCCAATAATACAAATCAACGCCTGCTTGAACCAGATATCCGTTCTCAATCCATTTTTTTATGGTATCAATTGCATTGGTTACATTATTAAAACGTCGTTTCTCAACAATATCCAATACTTTTTCCCTTAATTCAATAAATTGCTGATGCAAACGTATTTCTCCAAAAAATTCTCCTGATGGCGAAGGTACTCTCAGAAGATCATACGTATAATTATTTTCATAAAAATGAACTTTGTATTTCTGATTCATACTATATATTATAGAATACAAAGTTTCTGTATCACAATCCAGCCAAAATTCATTGTATGGAATTATTGGAATTTTATAATTCAAAACTCCCACCCCCTTTATTTTTCTTATAATATTATTGTTATCTTTTGTTATTTACCTCCTAAAATTTTGCGTAACCAATCCCAAAAATCGTCGGTTCCAAGAAACATAGCGCTCCCTCCTTTCCCCTTCATTCTACTCTCCAATCCTCTACATTTTCAACTCTTTTGTGACAAGCGTCGCTTTTTTGTGACGAACGGTCTTTTCTGTGAATAAACGGCTATACATATTTTGCAATTAATTTTGTCTTTTTCTTATTAAAATATATCTTTACATGAACTTTCTTAACAGCCTCTTCCTTCCCATCTTCATAAACATCAT